>JAVVFP010000377.1:0-3674 GCA_032250495.1 Bacteroidota bacterium
GCTTCCTGATCCGTATGCAGCCGCACTGCGTGCAGTCCCGTCCCGAGCCGCTGCTCGAAAAAACCGCGGGTTGTGTCGGGGAGCGGTGCTCCCCTGCCGTGAATGTTTTTCATGTAGTTCCGGAAGAACGGTCCTCCCCGCACCGCTTTGCTGCGTTTCCGTACACGTCGTACGCGTTTCCCTGTCGCTTTCCTGTTCATGATCACTCCTTTCCAGATGCTGATGCCGTATTTCAATTCGTGCTGAACAACCGTATATGTCCGACTTCCTGCAGGGCGAGGATGGCCTGTTTCTGCGCAGCGGTGAACACGTCGCTGTCGTCCTCCTTTTTCGCTTCGCTCATGGTCACATAGCTGCCGAAGCGGCGCACTGCGCCCGCGCCGCCGCGGGCCTCTTCGATCTTCCCTGCGAGCGTGTCGCCGATTTCCACCGTGGCCGCCATCGTTGCGCGCGTGGCGGAATCGAGGAACACCGGATCCGGGGGAGGATCTCCCGCCAGGTAGTAGGATCCGGCCTCCTGTTCCACCGGATTCGGCACGCTCGTGGAGACGATCTGCTGTTTCTGTTTGAAGGACGCACCTTCCTTCTCGAGGATATGCGCTTCGCACTGCAGGGAGGTCGGAACGCGTTCTTCTGCCTCCGCGATGCGTCCCTTGATCTCCGCATGCGGATCGCCGCGGACTGCGAACGCCTGCTTGAGTCCCGCGGCCGCACCGCGCGCGGCGTACGTGGGACGTACCGTGTATTCGACGATGGCGCCGGAGTCGACGGCAGCCTTTACGGCCGACTCCACCTGGGCCTCATGCTGGTGATTTCCCGCGCGCGAAAGTGGTGTCATGTTGTACCACAGCCCCTTCCCACCGAGATTGTGATTGAGCAGATGTCCCCTGATGTAATAGCTCGCGCCGCCGGACTGCCGTCGCAGGTTGAGCACATCGTACGTATCGTGCCGCGCCTGGGTGGGAACACTGCCGGGAGCGAATTTCCCGCGCGCCAGCTTGTAGCCTCGCGCGAAGAGTCCGAAAGTATCGCTGCCGGCAGTGGCGGGTTCATGCTCGATGACGGACTCTTCGACCGCGGCGGGACCGCCACCGAAGAGTATGCCCGTATGCTGTCCGAGCTGATCGAGCAACCGTTCGACCTCCGCGACTTTCGCCGCTTTACTCGCTTTCTTCTCTTCATCGGTGCTGCCTTCGAGCGGTGCTCTCAGCGTCGTATCCACGCTGCGCGCGATGGCCACGGCGCGCGTCTTCGCCTCCTGCTTCTGCGCGGCATCTTCTCCCTCGCCGATCGCAACCGCGTCGAGGAAAGCTTCGTACGTGGTCGGCGTGCTCTCCATCATCAGGCGCGGCTGATCCTCGGTCCCTGCAAGGTACAGGCGGTGATTGCTTCCGTCGGCCGCGGTGAAACGCTTCTCGATCCCCAGCCACCGCCGGACGGCACCCACGACATTGCTTCCGATGCGCCCGAGGTTCTGCAGGAAACGGGCACCGAGATTGATGGCCTTGTCGATAAGCCAGTCGATCGCTGCGTCCACCTTCTCCCGGATGACGCCGATGATCTCTGCGATCTTGCTCCCGATGCGACCGAGTCCCGCCTGGTTGGCGAGGAAACCGATGACGATGGGAATACCCCGCGCGAGCGTCCGTTCGAGGAAGTCCGCGGCGGAACGGATGTTGCCCGCGGCAATCTCCGCGATACCGGTGACGAAGGAGTTCACGATTTCCAGCATCTGCCGCAGGTATTCGATGAAGGATTGGATGGCGCGATACAGGGCGATAACGCTGTTGATCACCGCCATGATGCCCGTGGGGTCGAGCATGCCGAGCAGCTTGGTGACCACGGCGCCGATGATCTTTTCCATGATCCAGCCTTTCGCCGCATCGAGCACCATCGACCAGAGGTTGCCCAGCTTCTCCCTGACGTATTCCCAGATGGCGACCGGACCGCGTTCCATCACGTCCCTGATGAAGCTCCAGATGCCCGCGAGCCTGTCGATCATCGAGCGCATCCTGTCGACTTTCTCCTGGCCGATTTTCTCCGCCAGTTTACGCCAGACCTTTTCCATGATCTGTTCGAGCGTTATGCCGAGAATCTGCATGACGAGCTTGAGAATGCTCCGGAAACTCAGGTCTTCCGGCTTTTCGATGCCCAGCTCCCCGAGCTGATGGAAAAACCAGTCCGACAGTCCCGTCAACAGATGCGACAGGATGTTGTCGAAGAACTGGACGAAGCCCTGCTTGATCGCACGCAGCAGGTTCTTGAGGAAGCCGATCGGATCGCGCTTCACCGAATCGATCACTTCCATCACGCGCGCGATGATATTGCGCACCAGGTCGATGGGAAAGTTCATGACCGTGAGCAGCGTCTCGACGACGATGCCGACGATGGTGCTGATGAAGCTGACCAGGCGGCGCACGGGTCGTGCGAAGGTCGCGACGATGCGGCCGAATACCGCCAGGGGCCGGAGGAAGTCGTTCCATCGCATGGCCTCCCACAGGGCGGTGAACAGTCCCGTGATGTACTCCCAGGTAAAGTTCAGCCGTCGCACCGCCGCGTGGATTTTCTGCGTGGTACGGTCGATGGCACCGCTCTCCTTCATCTGCCGGAACTGCTCCTCCCCGCCCTCCATCAGGCTCATGAAGCCGTGTATGAGGTTTTCCGCGTTCCGCTGCACCGATCTCCCCGTAAAGGGATCGCGACCGATCATGACGGTGATCAGGTAATAGCCCCGCGTGTCCCTCGCATACCGTGAGAGGCGACCGAGCAGCGCTTCGCGCAGAATGCCCGCGAGCGTCACGACGGCGTCACGGATGAAATCCACCACCCGCGTCACGGGACGACGGAAGTTGTCGACGATCATGTTGAACGTGTCCAGCGGATGGAGGAGCGAATCGAAGGAGAGTTCCTCCCAGATGTTCGTGAACGCCTGCGTGATATCGGACACGCTGTCGGTCACCAGGCCGATGCTGCGGTCTATCCAGGCGACACACTGCTGGAAAATGCCGTTCTCCACCATCTGTCGCTTGATCTGAGCGCCGTATTCCCCGAGCACCGCGAGTCCGGCGTTGAGTATGTTCGCGCCGTTCCTCGCCACGAACTCCTTCGTCACCGGATTTTCACCGAGGATCACGCACAGCAGCTCGAAGGCGTTCGGGAAATAGGTACGCACGAAGCGCACGACGTTTGTGATGGCGATATCCTTCACCATCGTCAGGAAGCTGTCGGCAGTCCCTTCCGCGAAGTCCACGATGCTCGTCACCACGGAGCGGAACAGCGTCGCGATACGGTCGATGACGCGGTCGGGATCCGCGACGTCATCGATGCTGAGATCGTCCCAGAAGCGTTCGAAGCGGGAAGCCACGCTCGTGATCATGCCGACGAAACTGGTGACGGCGCTGAGCAGGAACACGGAGACGGGTGCGATGGCGTGGAAATATTCGAGTACGGGACGAATGACGCGCTCTCCCGCGGGCAGCAGGTCGAGCACCGCGGTGAGCAGCGTCGCCCCGCTGCGCTCCACCGATTCGCCGGTGATGGGATCGTATTCGAGGATGACGCGGAGCAGCTTGTATCCGGGGATCTCGATCACGAAATCTCGCACCTTGCCCAGCAGCCAGTCCTTCGCGGCGTCCAGTCCCTCTTCTATATACTCCGCCGCCTCGCTGACCACG
>JAVVFP010000378.1:0-3669 GCA_032250495.1 Bacteroidota bacterium
GGCCAGCCAGCGCATCAAGGGCCTGGACCTGGGCGCGGCGATCATCGACGGCCTCAAGCGCTCGCTGGGCGTCAAGGCCAGGGCGACCGGGGAGGGCTCGCCCAAGACCCTGATCGAGAGCTTCCGCTATCCCCGCAAGGGTCCCGGGATGATGTGGGAGGCCTGCGCCGAGAAGATCACCGCCTTGGGCGGCGAGGTCCGCATGGGGCGCAAGGTCGACGGCCTGCACCTGACTGCTGCCTCGCTGTCGGGGTGGATCGCTGAACTCGCGGACATGCTGCGGGGCGACCGCAAGGCGGAAATCCTCGAGCAGCCCGCTGCGCTGCAGGGCAGGCTGCGGGCATATCAGCAGCGGGGATATTCCTGGCTCGCCTTCCTGCGCACATGGCGACTCGGCGCCTGTCTCGCCGACGATATGGGACTGGGCAAAACCGTGCAGGCACTCGCGCTCCTGCAACACGAGCGCACGCAGGGCGAGCAGCGTCCCGTCCTTCTCATCTGTCCCACCTCCGTGGTCAACAACTGGCAGAAGGAAGCCGCGCGCTTTACTCCCTCCCTGTCCGTGCTCGTGCATCACGGCAGCGACCGGCTCCGCGAAAAGGCCTTTCACCGCGAGGCGCGTCGCGCCGCACTGGTGATTTCCACGTATGGACTGCTGCATCGCGACGAGTCGTTTCTCCGCGATATCGAATGGGCGGGCGTGCTGCTCGACGAAGCGCAGAACATCAAGAATCCCGACACCAAGCAGGCGCGCAGCGCGCGTGCGCTGCAGGCGGACTATAGGGTGGCGCTGACAGGAACGCCGGTGGAAAACGCGGTGACCGACCTGTGGTCCATCATGGAATTCCTCAATCCCGGATTGCTCGGCAAGAGGAAAAGCTTCACCACGCAGTTCCAGAAACCCATACAGCGCTACGGCGACCAGGCGGCGATGACGCGCCTGCGTTCGCTCACCGCGCCCTTCATCCTCCGCCGCATGAAAACCGACCGCAGTATCATCAGCGACCTGCCCGAGAAAATCGAACAGAAGCAGTACTGCAGTCTCACCGCCGAACAGGCTTCCCTCTACGAAGCGGTGCTCGAGGACGTTCGCGAGTCGCTCGCGGAGAGCGAGGGCATGCAGCGGCGCGGCATCATGCTGACAACCCTGCTCCGCCTCAAACAGGTGTGCAATCACCCGGCGCATTTTCTCGCGGACGGTTCCGCGCTGCAGCGGCGCTCGGGAAAACTGCAGCGTCTCTTCGACCTGCTCGACGAGATTCACGCCATCGGCGAACGTGTGCTCGTGTTCACGCAGTTCACGGAAATGGCCGCGCTGCTGCAGCGCGCGATAGAAGAGCAGTTCGCGCAGGAAACCCTGTTCCTCCACGGCGGCGTCAGCCGGAAAAAACGCGACGCGATGATAGAACGATTTCAGTCCGACCCCGCGGCGCCGACGGTGTTCATCCTCTCCCTGAAGGCGGGCGGAACGGGACTCAACCTCACACGCGCCAACCATGTGGTGCATTTCGACCGCTGGTGGAATCCCGCCGTGGAGACGCAGGCCACGGACCGCGCCTTCCGCATCGGACAGCGGAAGCGCGTGCAGGTGCACGCTTTCATCAGTACAGGGACGCTCGAAGAACGCATCGACGCCCTGATGGAGCGCAAACGCGATATCTCCGCACGCGTGGTGGGTGCGGGCGAGCAGTGGATTACAGAGATGAGCGACGAGGACTTCCTGGCCCTGATACAGCTCGGCGGCGAGGCCGTGGAGGTGGCGGCATGATGTCCTGGGACGACAACTGGTGGTATTACGAACCCGCGGCGCCGCTGGAGGTGGAGGGCGGTATCATTGCACGTCGACTCTATGGACGCTTTGGTGTGAAGTGGTGGGGCCGGCGCTGGGTGGAGACGCTCGAGAGCTTCGATATCGGTGCGCGCCTCGGCAGGGGACGCTCCTATGCCCGCAGTGGACAGGTGGCGCGACTGCAGATCGGGGCCGGGGAAATCGAGGCGGAAGTGCAGGGTACCATTCCCATCCCCTACAACGTCGTCATCCGTCTGCGCGCGTTCTCGCAGGCGCAGTGGGAGACGGTGATCGCACGGCTGCGCCGTGCCCCCGCGGAAGTGGGCCGCCTGCTCAACGGGGAGATGCCCGAGCGGCTCGAATCCATGTGCGCGGCAGAGGGACTGTCGCTTTTCCCCGTGGAAGCGCGGGACCTGGAAACCACCTGCGATTGTCCCGACTGGTCGAATCCCTGCAAGCATATCGCTGCCGTGTTCTACATTCTCGCGGAAGTGTTCGACGACGATCCCTTCTTTCTCCTTCGCCTCCGGGGCATGGATCGCGACGCCTTTCTCGCCCATATCGGCGGCGCTTCCATCGGCATCGCCGAGCCGGAAAAAGCGATGAACGGGGAAGGGGAGTCCAATCGCGGCACCCCGCTGCCCGCCACCCATGACACCTTCTGGGGCAGTCCCGCATCTCTGCCGGCGCTTCCCACGCTTGCCGTCGACGAGGAGGAAGAAGCGCTTCCCGCCACCCCCCACCTGCTCACCCGAATCGGCGTGCCGCCGCTCTGGCAGTCCGCCCGCGACTTCGAGGAAGCACTACGCGGACCTTACCGCCAGGCCGCGGAAAGCGCCATGCAATACCTGCTCTTTGCGCGGGAAGACGACGAAATCGATTCCCTACCCTGACCGCAAACCGCGTCGATTGGAAAGGCCGGCGATGTCGACCGTATCAGTCCGCGGCCGTGTTCAGACGTGGAAGCGCACGGCTTCCCGGAGCAGGGGACGGGCGGTGAGCGTGTATGGATTGGATATGGTCATACCGCTTGCTTCGAAGCTGCGTTCGATGAGGCCGAAAAACGCGGCGAAGCGGTCGAGGAAGCGAATGCGGTAGCAGGACGTTGCTTCTTCTTCCGGACTGCGGTACGGCGTCTGCTGCAGTCCGATCAGGGCGGCGGGGAAGGCCTTGAGAAAGGCGTCCTCGTAGTAGCTGCTCGGACGGACCTGCCGGCCCTCCTTCTGCAGCAGGAAGAGTGACCACGCGAAGGAGGCCTGCACGATGGCGAGATCCTCGAAGCCGTCCCAGTACGCCCAGTTGATGGTGGTGGCGAAGATTTTCAGCATGGCCGGGTACAGCGCGGCGCTGCCGCCTTCTTTCTCGAGCTGCCGGCAGCGCGGTGTGAGCTGCCAGCGTCCGTCGCGCAGTTTCATCAGTCCGCCTTCCTCGAGAATGAGACGCAGCTTTTCCAGGTCGGGGAAATCCGTCTCGCGGTGGATCTCGAAGCGCATGTGCGCCTGGTTCAGGGGGTCAGGGTCATCACGGTAGTATTCCTCTGCGACCTCGCGGCAGAAGTTGCGGGGGAGATTGCCTTTCGCCGTCGCCTTGAGTCCTTTCTCCCCGATGGCATCGCGCAGCATTTCATACAGCAGCGTTACCGGGGCGTCCGGTCGCGAAGGAAGCAGCGCGGGAAATTCCACCAGTCGCGGAGAAGAGAAGGGCTGGTGCAGCAGCAGATGCATCTGCTCCGCGGAAAGACCGTGGAAATCGTCGATTCCCTGCGTATTGTGGGCCATCTTCAGCCGCGCCGCAAAATCCTGCGCTTCCTCCATGCTGTCGAACTCATGTCCCGCAAGCGCATCGCTGAGTGCCTGTCCGATCGGCGCGTCCGATGCCTG
>JAVVFP010000379.1:0-3657 GCA_032250495.1 Bacteroidota bacterium
GTTTCGATACCTCCGCCCTGAAACTGCAGGGCGTGCGTACCGACGGTTTCCTCGCCGACGGCGTGGCTGCGAGCGCGGCCATGACCGCGACGGGCGCACGGATCTCGCTCACGGGTACCGCGCGGCTCAGTGGCAGCGGAACCCTGATGATGCTCGAATTCACGGGCGGGAACGTGCCGGCGTCCACCGTGGTCAGCGTCGCGGTCAGCGATTTCCAGCAGCCTCGCGGCTGTGTCGACGCCACCCTGGCCGCAGCGAACGTGACCGTCATCCCGAAGCGCGCCTCGATCACGACCAGTGCCGCCCCTGTGATCTTCACCTGGGACAACACGACGAAACGGTACGATCCGGATCCCGGCGTCATCAACGTCGTGGTGACCAACAACGGCGATCTCCCGCTTACCGGACTTTCCGCCACACTGGAGGAGACGCCGGAAATCCGCATGGCATACAACGGCAGCCGCACGGTCGCCGTCTCTCCGCTCACGCTCGAGCCCGGCAAGAATGGAACCGCCACGTTCTTCGTGCAGGCACTCCCGCAGGAGACAGAGATCACCGCACAGGTAGACGCGGTCGTGACGTCCTTCGAGGGCGCGACCGCAACGCAACGCCTCTACCTCAATATCAAGCCGGCGGGATCCGCCTACCGCGTGAGCTGCGAGGCCGACGTCATCACCATATCCAACGGCAACTACACGCCGGATCCCGCGGAAGTGCGCGCCACGGTGACCTCGGCCGGGACGACGGACAGTCCCGCCGGTGACGTGACCATACTGCTTCCTCCCGAGCTCACGCTCAGCGGCGGCAATGCCACGCAGGGTTTCGCCGCCATGGCACCGGGCAGGGAGCAGGTCCTGACCTGGCCGGTGGAGTATCCCACCCCCGCGGTGAAAACCGACTATGAGATCATGTTCGTCACCGCCTCGGCCGGTTACGCGGACGACACCTGTCGCACGATGCTCACCGTCCCGGTGCTCACCGCCGCGCAGCTCACGCAGAGCTGCCGCATCGTACCGGCGGTCATCGACAGCACCGCGCGGTTTGATCCCTTCGCCGTGGAGACCACCGTGCGCAACGAAGGCAATGGCGACGCCTACGGCGTGGCGGCAGAGATCACGTGGCCGGCCGACTTCTCGCTCCGCACCGGGGAGACCGCCAGCAAGACGCTTGCCGACACGCTGGCGCCGGGCGACTCTGCGACCGTCAGCTGGACGATCAAACGCATTGCGAATCCTGACGGCTGCAGTGACGAGGAATTCGACGTCGACATCAGACTGGCCACGAACGACGGTCCTTCGGGAAGCTGCACCGCCTCCGGCACGCTGCTGTACCCGGTCAACCTGCTTCCCGAGATCACGCAGGTGACGCCGGCCGTGCTCGATACGACGGACAAGGACGCCGAAGTGCAGTTCTCCGTCCGGGCCGTCGACAGGGAGCAGGCGCATCTCACGTACAGATGGTACGTCGACGGCAGCGAGGAGGGCAGCAGAGAAAGCCTCGCATGGACCTTCGACGCCGTGGGCGATGTCGAGGTGAAGGTGGAGATATACGATCCCTGCACGCTGGCCTCGAATACCCCTGTGGTGCATAGGTGGAACTTCCACGTGCGCGACCTGACCGGCATCGCCGACGATCCCGCCGCGCTGGCGGATTTCGCCATCACGGGCAACTACCCGAATCCCTTCAATCCCGGCACGGTGATCGAATACCGCCTCCCCGCCGGACGCCACCAGGTGCGTCTCGATGTGATCGACGCCTACGGACGCGTCGTGCGCCGCCTGCTGGATGAAGAGCAGACGGGCGGCAGCTACCGCCGCGCCTTCGACGCCGCGGGACTGCCCAGCGGTACGTACATCGCGCGCCTGACCACGGGCGGTGTCGCGCGCATGCATCGCATGGTCCTGGTGAGGTAGGATGCAAATGAAGGAAAGAAGGAAAGATGGAAAAATGCTTCCCGTAGGCATATTTCCATCTTTCCTTTTTTCCTTTTTCACATCCGCGCCGTGGAAGCACGCACCTTCCGGTGCCCGCAACTGCGCCCTCGGTATCACGTTTATTCTGACCATCTTCATCTCCGCTTCCGCTCCCGCGCAGGATTTCGGAAGGCGGGCGCGCGCGTACGACGTGCAGCATTATGATATTCGCGTTCGGCTGGACGAGGAAACGCAGCGGGTCGACGGCGAGGTGCGCATACGGCTGCGTCCCTTCGATGCCGGACTCGACACGCTGGCCTTCGACGCCGTCAACATGGAAATCCGGGACGTGCTATTTCTTTCCGAAGACGGGGGTGAAGGGAAGTCCGTCCCTTACGCCTACGATTCCCTCACACTGCGCGTGCCGCGTCCCGCGCGGGAGCGATCCGTGGAAACCGTGCTCGTGCGTTACCGCTGCCGTCCGCAGCGCGGACTCTACTTCATCCAGCCCGACGCCAGTTTCCCGGACGATCCGCGGCAGGTGTGGACGCAGGGGCAGAGAGAGGACAACCGGCACTGGTTCCCGTGCTTCGACTACCCGAGCGACAAGGCCACGAGCGAAGTGCGCATGACGGTGGACACTGCGCTGCAGGCGCTGAGCAACGGTCGTCTCGTCTCGCGCGCGGAGAACGGCGACGGCACGGCGACCTGGCATTACGCGCTGACGAACCCCCACAGCAGCTACCTGGTCATGCTGGCGGCGGGGAAGTACCGCCGCTTTCGGCAGGTGGCGCGCTGCGCGCTGCCCGACGGCAGGTTGCAGTATGTGCCGGTGGACTCGTGGTATTATCCCGGGGACGATGCGGCGGACGTGCGGCGCACTTTCATGGACACCGCGGACATGCTCGCGTTTTTCACCGCGCGCCTCGGTGTGCCGTATCCCTGGAGCCGCTACTCCCAGGTCCCCGTGGCCCACTTTCTCTACGGCGGCATGGAGAATACCACGGCCACGGTCATGGCCGATACGCGTCTCGTGGTCGACGCCCGGTCGGCGCTGGACTACGATCCCCAGCCGCTGATCGCGCATGAACTCGCCCACCAGTGGGTGGGGGATTACGTCACGTACGTCGACTGGCAGCACGAGTGGCTCAACGAGGGCTTCGCCACCTTCCTTCAGCAGCTCTGGACGCGGCATCGCAACGGGGAGGAGGATTTCCTCCTCCAGCGCTTCGACGGCATACGTTCGTATATGGACTGGACGGACCGCGCGGGCCGGCTTCCGGTGGTACATCGGACGTCAACTTCCGCGGCGAACACGTATTCGAAGGGAGCGGCGGTGCTGCATATGCTGCGCGATCTGCTCGGGGAAGCGGACTTCTGGGAAGTGATGCGGCGCTGGCTGGAGGACAACGCGTTCGGAAGCGTGGAAACGCACGATTTTCGTCGACTGGCCGAGCAAGTTTCCGGGAGGGACCTCGCGTGGTATTTCGAGCAGTGGCTGTTCGGTGCCGGCTACCCCGAACTCGAGATCACGCGCAGCTCGCTGCGCGGCGGGCGGGCCATGCAGGTGACCGTCCGGCAGGTGCAGGCGACCGATTCGCTGTGCGGGTACTTCCGCCTGCCTCTCGCCTGGTCCTGGCCGGGCGCGGCGCAGTCCGGCACCATATGGGTGGATGGCGCGGAGACCGTGGACACCATACCCGTTCCTGCAGACGGCGCCATCCCGCTCTTCGATCCTCAGCGC
>JAVVFP010000380.1:0-3640 GCA_032250495.1 Bacteroidota bacterium
GGCAGCGTTCACAACTGAACGACATCTTCTACGCGATTCGCAACGGGGAATACGCGCCGGAGGACCGGACGACCAATGAGCTGCGTGGGAAAAAGCAGCTGCACGAGCATGTGCTCAACACGGGACAAACGCTGTACTTCGTCAACCCGTATTTCGCCTTCATGCCGCTGCACATTTTTTTCGCCCTGATGGTGGCCTTCCTCGTCTCGATGTTTCTTCCGAAGGGAAGCAGCCTGGCCTGGGTACGCGCGAAGGTGCTGCGCGAATACGACCGCGTGGGTTCGCTGCTGGAGAAGCAGTTCGACGCGCATGACGTCGATTTCAATGCCATTCTCGGTGTGAACCGCGAGCAACGCGAGCACATGCTGCGCTTTACTACGCTGCCGCAGGTGGTGGTCAGCGAGGTGGACGATTACATGGCCATCCGCCGCTACGTCAACGGGGAGAGCTCCAATCCCTTCACACCGATCAAATTCTACTTCCGCTACCGCATCTCGGCATCCTACGGCAATCTCATCCAGGGACTCGTGTCCGGCGGCGCGGCCATCCTTATTTTCGTCATCGGTCTGCGCGGACTCAAGCTCATCCCCCAGGAAGAACCTTCGCTCATCCTCATGGCGCTGTCGATTGAATTCATCCTGCTCATCGTGCTCATGGTCACGTTCGCGGGTTCGGCGCAGGAAGAGCGGCTCGACCGCGTGGTCAAGGAGCTCGAGGCCGAACAGCGCGACGCGATCAAGCATCAGACCGACACGCTGCATGAAGTCCTGGGCGGCGGCCGCCACGGCGGAAGCGACGGCGGAGGCGGCTTCGGGTCGGACAGCATCGCCGATTACGAGGAGCAGCGCCTGCTCGACGAGGTGCTCAGCATGATGATCAAGGAAGCAGAACGGAAACGGAGCGTGTAAGTGGACAGCGAACAGGTATTCATCGCACGTCCCGACGTCGAAGAGCAGTTCGACCGCGTCCTCGCCCGCAGCCGTGACGAGGGACTGCAGGTCATCTGGCTGTTCGGCGAAACCGGTCAGGGGAAAACTTCCTTTCTGCGCCACTACATGGATCACGTGCGCGATCACACGCTGGTCTCCTACGCGCAGTGCAGCTCGCCGCTGGGCAACCAGTCCACCAACGTACTCAAACCGCATCAGCCGCTGAAGGACATTTTCGAGGACCTCCTCGCCAATCAGGCCAACAGCCGCCGCAGGCTCAACCTCGTCAAGAATATCTCCCTCACCGTCCTGGCCATCATTCCCATCGTAGGCGACCTGGCCTACGGTGTGAAGGAAATCCGCCGCGACCTCAACGAGTTCAAAAGCGGCACGCGGGAGGTGGATTTCTCCAACTTCGTGAAGGAATACTTCACCGATCTGAAGAACATCGCCGAGGAAGCCCCCGTCTTCCTCGTCATCGACGACGTGCAGTGGGTGGACACCCCGACCATCGAGGCGCTCAACCGTTTCTTCTC
The DNA here is from genome assembly GCA_032250495.1 of Bacteroidota bacterium. GTDB lineage: Bacteria > Bacteroidota > Ignavibacteria > SZUA-365 > SZUA-365 > BM516. The sequence continues at coordinate 1,466 of JAVVFP010000380.1, forward strand.
TGAACCGGAGTACCGTCCGGCCAACATCACGCTCGTGCTCAGCGCCCGCCGCGATGAACTCGAGGGCACCCCCGAACTGCTCTCTCTGTACACCAAGTTCTCGCAGGAAGCGATCTCCACGGAGATCACCATTCCCCCTTTCAGCACCGAGCAGATACAGGATTTCTATCACACGCGCTTCCCGCGCTGTCCCCGGCAGCCGGATCTCCTGCTCTGGCTGGAGCAGAAAACCGGCGGCAACCCATTTTTCCTGCAGTCCTACATCCAGCACCTGCTGGTCGAGGACGTACTCAACGACCACGGCGTGGTGACAGGGGACCTCGACTCCTACCGCGGTCTCCCGGCGGAAATCCGCCTCGTCACCAACTGGCTGATGAAATCGCTGAAGGAAAACGACCTGAACCTTGTGCTCACCGCCTCGGTACTGGGCTTCCAGTTCTCCCTGCACGAACTGATGCATCTCACGCAGCGTCCCTCGCTGGAACTGATCCGCGGCCTGCGCCGCGTCCGCACATCGCACGGCATCGTCGAACCCGTGGGCTTCCGCCTGGTCAACGGAAAGGAATCCACCGTCTACCGATTCACGCAGCACGCCATACACACGGCGCTGTACAATGAACTGACCGCGGAAGAAAAAGAGGCGCTGCACCGCATGACCGCGCATTACCTGAACGATCTGCGCCTCTCACGCGGCGACGATCCCGACGTACAGAATTCCATCGCCTCGGCGCTGATGCTGCACTCGCGCCTGGGACACGAACCGGAGCTGGAATACCAGTCCATATTGATGAAGGCGCAGAACACCGCCGAGGACCTCGACGAGGACGGCATTCGCGAACAACTGCGCTCGCTCTCACCCTCCATCGGCATACCGTTCGAGGATATCATGCAGACCTATCGCCAGGCCATGCAGCTCGCGCCACTGCGCACGAGACACGCGCATCGCGAACAGGTGGCTCTCGGCGGCGTGGACGAGGAACGCGACGGCGATGGACTCGGCCTCCTGCTCGCGCGCGTCCTGGGCCTGCTGCAGCGCGGCAGTACGGCCGAGGCGAACGTGGTGCTGGAAATGCAGCTCACGCGCGCCGAACGCAAGGGCACGATGCTGCATCCCCTCGTGCACATACTTTACGCGCTCACCGCGCAGATGCTCGGCCGTGGCGCCGACCTCTCCATTCGCTCCCTTCACACCGCCGCCATAAACGCGGCGCACCCCACCTACGCCGCCTTTGCGCGCATCGGCCTGGCGCTTTTCGAGTCGCAGGACGATGTCACCGTGCTGGAGGCCTTGCAGGAAGCGTCCCGGTATTCGGGACGCCACAGTCGTATCATTCATACTGTCGTCGCGTGGGTGATCACCACGCGTTTCGCGGGACGCGAGGAATTCGCGGACATTCTCTCCCAGCGCGCCATCCCCACACAGATACCCGACTCGCTGCAGCAGCATTACCCCCGCACCGCCGCCGTCCTGCGCAAGGGCAGGTAATCACCCCATCAACTCCGTCCCAGTAAAAAAGTAATTCACCTCGAAGGAAGCGGTGTCCACCGCATCCGATCCGTGCACGACGTTGCGTTCGATGCCCGTGGCCATGTCGCGGCGGATGGTACCCGGATCGGCCTTCTCGGGATTGGTCGCGCCCATCAGGGAACGCCAGCGCTTGATGGCGTCCACCCCTTCAAGCGTCATGAGAACCACGGGACCGGAGGTCATGAATTCCATCAACGAAACGAAAAAGGGCTTGTCGCGGTGTACGTAGTAAAAGCCCTCCGCTTTTGTCCGCGTCAGCTGTTCCATGCGCATACCCACGATGCGCAGTCCCTCTCCCTCGATACGCTTTACGACCTCGCCCACGAGTCCGGTTGCGACGCCGTCGGGCTTGACGATTGCGAGTGTTCTCTGCATAGTGTCCTCAGAATGGATTGCGGGAATGATGGGAAGTCATGCGAACGCCTGCTTGCGTGCTGCTACTTGCGTGCGCCGTGCAGAAAGCCCCGGTAAAGCATGGCGTTCTGTATGGAGATGAAGGCGTCGTTGTCGATACGGTCGACGATTTTCTGAAATTCGCGCAGGCGACTCCGCTTGATCATCGAAGTAATGATCGCCATGCCGCCGGTGCCGCCTTCGCCGGGAATGATGGTGACGCCGAAGAGGTTCTGCCGCAGGGCATCGGCGAT
>JAVVFP010000381.1:0-3617 GCA_032250495.1 Bacteroidota bacterium
ACCACCTGGAGAAGCCGCACATGGCCGCCCGCCACCTGCGCCGGGGCCTCGACCACGGGGGCGGGGACCGGCGGGTATTCCGTGATGATGGAAGTCTTGGGATCACCGACGACGGTGGCCATCCAGGAGATGGTCGGATTTGTCATGTAAAAGCTTTCGGCGAGGTTGTAGCCGCGGATGTATCGATCGTACAGCACGTTGACCCAGGTCAGTGCGATCGAGTAGGGCTCGAACACGTAGCCGCTGGCCCCGGTGCAGCCCTCCGCGATCAGATCGGCGATGCGGGACTGTCCCCCTTCCTGTCCCGGAGTGAAATTGCGTGCGGACGTGGAGACGTAGGTCTCCGCGATCGAGCCCGGCAGCCAGTGGTTCATCGGCCGCGCTTTCGTCGTGTAGTGATGGTCGTAATGGTCGTTGCTTCCCCAGCTGGCGTAACCGAGGACGTTGCGCTGTCCGGTCACGAATACCGAGTCCTGGTTGACCAGGGTGTTCCAGCCCGCGGCGGCCAGCATGCTGCCGGCCAGCGCAAGGTTGGAATCGTAGGGATTGAGCTGTATCGGCCGCGGATCACGGTCGAAGACGAAAAGCGCGCTGTCCTTGTCCACCAGCGTAAACGGACCGCTGCGATCGATGAGGCCGAAGACATCCTCACGTGTCAGTCCCGTCAGGCGCGTGGTGAGGAACATGTCATACGGCTGCGGAGGCGAGCTGCCCGGTATGGTCGCACGCCGGTTGTACGGCTCGTCCTTCATGAAATAGGCATGTGTCCGCACCGATCCCGGAGGGATGAGGAGCGTGTAGCGACCGATGTGGCTGGAGAAGGCGCCGAGGAGGAGCATGATCTCTGCGTCGAAGGATGCGTTCCGCGTATCGGGTTCGATCAGCGTGCCCCCGTAGTTGACGCGGAGCGGGACGCCCTTCGTCGTCACGAGGTAATTCAGGCTGTCCACCAGTCCGGTAGATGTCAGCGCGTCCTCTAATTGCGCGCGAATGTCCCCGAACTGCTCCGGTGTGATCGTCTCCGCGGCAGGCGCATCGATGCGAATGACATTGCGGAGGGGGATCTGCCGCTGCGCAACGAAATAGTTTCCGATGGCGACGGAATTACTGTCGTTTTCATTGATGATGACGCCGACGTCGGAATAATCAACGGGGGCCTGGGCAAGCATGGATGCGGGGAAAACGCACAGCAGGACAAATAGACGCAATCTGGACATGGTCGTGCTCCTGGTTCAGGGGAAGGAAGCGATCACCGGAGAAGGGCAGGCGGACGGCGGAGAAAAGGAAAAACAAATCCTTCAACGGATGACAAAAAATCTAATGCTTTCCCGCGCAGCTATCAAGCAGCAGGCGCCTTTTTGCTCCCTGCTTTTCATGAAAAATTCGTAATGTACAGACAGATGAAAGGATGGATATGAAGCGAATACTACTCGTTCTCCTGTTTTGTGTTGCGTCCTCGCACACGGCGCTCCATGCCCAGGTCCCGGCGCCGGATGATCCCTGCGGCTTCGGCCTCGCCCGCCCCGGTGAGACGCAGCGCTGGGGGTATGATTTCTCGGCGCTCACGGCGCATGTGCAGTACTGGGCGATGCATCCTTTCGTCGATGTGCACGTGATCGGCACCAGCGTGCAGCGTCGTCCCCTCTTCGAACTGCGCATTACCAATCCCTCCTCAGGACTCCCGAAAAAACGCCTATGGATACATGCGCGCACGCATCCCATCGAGGCGGAAGCTTCCGAAGTCGCACGCGCTGTCATAGACGAGCTGCTCTCAGGCTCCCCGCTCGCAACGCGCGTACTCGATCACTGCATCGTGCACGTCCTTCCCATGCTGAACCCGGATGGTGTGGTCCTGCGTGCGCCACGCGAGAACGCGAACGGCGTAGATCTTGAATCCAACTGGGGCAGCGCACAGGCGGAGCAGGAGGTCGCCGTGCTCCGCAGTCGTCTCTCGGCGCTGATGCGGGAGGAGAACCCGATCGAAATCGCCCTCAACCTGCACTCCGCTTATACCTGCAAACGCTATTTCGTCTATCATGCCGCCGCGGGAAGCTCGCTGCTGTTCACGCAGCTGCAACAGCGCTTCATCCGGGGCGTGCGCGAGGCGTTTCCGGGTGGCATCGAACCCTATGATTTTTTCGTGACATGGACGGACGGCACGCCGGACCGTTACCCGGAGAGCTGGTTCTGGCGCAATTACGGCGAGAAGGTGATGGCGCTGACGTATGAGGACATGAATTGCACGGCGGCGGGAGAGTATCAGAGGACGGCGCGGGCCCTGCTCGCGGGCAGCGCATCCTATCTGGGCATCGGCGGCACGGTCGGTACCGATGCGCCGCTCCCGGCCGAGGACATGCGCATCGCCGCCGCCTACCCGCAGCCGCTGCACTCGGAGGGCACGCTCACCGTTGAAATCGCGGCAGGCAGTCGGCAGGAATTCCTCGAGCTCGCGCTGTACGACATGCTCGGCAGACAGGTGCGCCTGCTGTGGAGCGGCGACATGGCAGCGGGACGGCGGCAGCTTCAGCTCTCTGTCGGCCTGCTCCCGGCCGGGAGCTACCTGCTTCTGCTCCGTGGACGCGACGGCACGCGACAGCAGCTGATCCGCATCGGCGCGTAGGCGGCCGCCATTCGGGAGCGGGGCAGGGGGTGCTCAGCGGATGAGGACGGTGCGCGTGACACGCCGGCCTTCCCAGAGGAGTTCCAGTGTGTAGCAGCCTGCGGGAATATCCGCCACGGGCAAAGGGAAGCTGTGCGTGCCCCGCACGGCGAAAGATTCCAGGACGTTGCCGCGCGTTCGTCCCAGGAGGTCACGCAGGCGAAGCTGCAGACTGCCGTCGGCAGGAAGCGTGACGATCGCGCGGCTTCCCGGCAGGGCCGGGTGCGGCGAGACCTGCAACTCCGGGTCCCCGGTCGCTACCAGTCCGAACGGGTGCCTGCAGGAGCCGTTGACACAGATCTTTCCCGGTGCGGCGATGAGTGCGGGAGGGCCGGTCAGGACGCTGTCGGTGTTGAGTGTGACCGACGGCAGCTGCAGTTGCGCGCAGGGGGGACCGGGAAGCGCGCCCGCGAAACGCAGGACGAGAACTTCCCCGGTATCCGTGATGGCGGTCGGTGCGCTGATGTGGAAGCGCAGGGTGGAAGGGGACAGTTCCTGCACGTCGATGCTGCTTCCCACCGGGAGTGCCGGTGCCGCTGCGTCGAAGCCGCGATACGTCGCGTGGATGTATTCATACGTGATCACACCGGTCATTTCGCGCACGGGGGTGAAGCGCGGCAGGGAATCGGCACGCAGCGCGATGTTTCCTTCCGTCCCCGGCTGCAGGAGGAGACTGCGTGGCGTGAAGGAGAAGCCGACGATTTCATTGTGGCCGATGCCGGTCAGGACGAGTCCGGTGAAATCGCCGCAGCTGTTCGTGACGCGCAGCGTGTCATGGAAACTCCCATCCGTCGTCGGGGTGAAGCGCAGGCGTACGGCCACGTCCCCGCCCGGTGCGATGGTGACGGGAAAAACGGAGGGAGAAAGGACACGGAAGACACCGCTGCCGGACTGCAGTCCTTCCAGCACCACAGGGACGATTCCCGTATTGCGCAGCAGGACGTCAGCATCGCGGGAG
>JAVVFP010000382.1:0-3614 GCA_032250495.1 Bacteroidota bacterium
GCCTCGCGGCGCAGTCCGATTTCCCTGCGCGCAGGGACAGCATTCGCGCCTTCTTCACCGGTCACGACATCGGAAGCAATTACGCCGCCGCGACTGCGCGCACGCTCGACGCCGAACGCAGGGAAAGCGGCCTGGCGATGCTGCGTGAACTGACCTCCACGGTGTCGAGCGACATCGTCGAACGCTGGCGCATGACAGCGGCCTATGTGCATACACGCGACCTGCTCACCGACAGTCTGCGCGAGCGCATCCATTATATCTGGAAGCGCTTTCCCGTGCGTCCCCTGCAGGGCGAGCACGAGCATGTGGCCTATTTCACCGCGCTGTACCTGGCCGCACGAAGCTTCCCGCAGGACGCCGGGTTTTTCAACGGGAAGTCCCGCGACGAAAACGCGCGCGACGCCCGCGCTTTCCTCCTTCACTGGATGAAGGAAAGTACCGAGCTGGGACAACGGGAATTCGACTCCCCCACCTACGGCGGCATTTTTCTCGTCTCCTGCCTGCTCCTGCGCGATTTCTCCGACGAAAGCGATCTGAGCCGTCGCGCGGACATCATGGCGCAGTGGCTGCTGGCCGATTTCGCGCATGACCATCTCAACGGCAACTACTGCGGCGCTCACGGACGAGAGCACATGATGGGCGCCATGCAGCCGATATCCACGGAAATGTCCAGCATCTCCTGGCTTTACTTCGGCGATGGACCACAACCCTATTCCCGCGAACAGCTGCTCGCCGCGCTCAGCGATTTCACGCCGCATCCCGCCATCGTCGAACTCGCCACCGTGCGGCGCGAAGCGTACGAAAGCTGGGAACGCAAACGCAGCGCCGAACGCGTTCGCAGCGGAACGCGCAGCAGCGGAAGGCGCAGCAGTGATGAGGAGGTCGTGCGTTATACCTATATGAATCCCCTCTACGCCATCGGCTCCATTCCCGGGGGACTGGTGCAGCCGCGTGAGCAGCACAGCTGGGACGTGACATGGATATCGAGGAATCCGGAGCATCCTGCAACGCTTTTCGTCATGCAACCCTGGTCCGATCCCGACGCCTTGCTGCCCTTCCTTCCCCATGGAGGAGAAATCGCCCTGCGCAATGTCGGCATGGTGGACGGCTACTGGGGCACGGTGACGAAAACGGTGGGCGGTTCGCCGTTCGAGGACGTTTTCCAGCATAAAAGCACGCTCATCGCGCTCTACGACATCGGCGACATTTCCCGCTTTCCCGTCATCGCCGGTTTCTTTCCCCCCGCCGTCGACAGCATGCACGTCGACACGCTCAACAGCGGCTGGATCACCATCGATGCCGGGGACGTGTACATCGGGGTCTATCCGCTGAAATCCTTCCGCCTCGTCGACGGCATGTTCGGAAAACGCTTCCTGTCCGCCCGGAAAAGAAACGGGGTCATCGTCCAGGTCGCGGGACGCAACGTCATCGGATCCTTCTCCGATTTCATGAAGAAAATCCATGCCTCCCGTCCCGACACCTCCGCCTTCGAGGCCGATCGCCGCGTGCGCTACACCACCATTTTCGGAGACGCGCTCGACTTCACCTTCGACGGCGCACGCAGCGTCAACGGTACGACGCCGTCGATGCCCGCGGACCTCCTGTTCTCGAGTCCCTGGCTTACGTCCAAAACGGGCAGCGGCATTCTGACCATACACGCCTCGCGCGGCGATGTGCATATCGACATGAATACGCTGGAACTGCGCAGTTCCGACTGACATGGAGTTCCGTTTGACACGCAGCTCCGTTTGATACGCAGCTCCGTTTGATACGCAGCTCCGTTTGATACGCAGTTCCGTTTGACACGCAGTTCCGTTTGACACGCAGTTCCGACTGATACGGAGTTCCGTTTGACACGCAGTTCCGACGGACCGTTTTTCCTTGTTTTTCCCTCCGTGAGTGAGGATATTTCTGTAATACGTTAACCGGAATACACCTGCGACGGTTAATCCCCGCTTCACTCACAACGCTGTACCCGCCATGAAGTTGTCCGCTACCCTCCTGCTCCTGATCGGGCTTGCGCTCCCGCTCGCCGCACAGACACCCATCCCCTATAACTCCGTCGAGCCCGAGGAAACGCTTTCCCTCTACCGCGACAGCGAGGAGTGGATACGCGAACGCTACCGCTGGTTCCGCGAAGCCCGCGTCGAGTCCGACGGCAGCATTCCCGAGGACGCGCGCATGGACGCCTGGCGGCAGTCCCGGCGCATGTCCATCTACCGTCCGGCAGCCGCTCTGGCGAAACAGAACAGCAGCACGGCGGCATCCTGGATCAACGTGGGACCGACGAACATCGGCGGACGACTCACGGGCATCGCCATCCATCCCACGAACCCGGACATCGTGTACTTCACGGCCGCCGACGGGGGCGTGTGGAAAAGCACGAACGCCACGAGCCTCGCATACAGCTTCGAGCCGGTATCGGACGATCTCCCGACCATGGCCATGGGCAGCCTGGACATCGACCCGAACAATCCGGACATCATATACGTGGGCACCGGCGAGGCCAATGGCAGCGCCGACTCCTATCCCGGCGTGGGCGTGGTCAAATCCACCGACGCCGGTATGACATGGGATGTGGTGAGCGACAACTTCGCGCGCAACATCGGCGCCATCAAGGTGCACAGGACGAGGGACACCGTCGTATTCGTCGCCGCCCGGCAGGGACTGTTCCGCTCCCTCGACGCCGGTGTGACCTGGGAAAAGACGCGGGGCGGCCTGGCGCATGACCTGGTGCTGCATCCGACCGTCGACAGCCTCCTCTACGCCGCCGTACAGGGCGAGGGCGTCCTGCGCTCCTCCGACCACGGCGCGACCTGGGAAGTACTGGACATGGGTGTGGGACGGGACAGCATAGGGCGCTGCGCGGTGGATCTCTGCCTGACGCAGCCGGAAATCATCTACGCGATACTCACGGGTTCGAAGGATCCCTACAAGAACAAGACGCTCGCGCTGATGAAGTCCACCGACGGCGGCGACACCTGGCTGCGCACGCTTCCGGCCGAGAACCCGCAGAACTTCTTCAACACCTACGGCTGGTACAACTGCGAAATCGGTGTGCATCCTACGAATCCCGACCGCGTGCTCGTCGGCGGCGTGGGCCTGTACCTGAGCATGAACGGCGGGGAAAGCTTCTCGCCGCGCGGGGGACTGCATGTGGACCAGCATGCCATCGAATATTCTCCCACCGCGCCGGATATCTGCTTTGTCGGCAATGACGGCGGCATATACATTTCCGGAAGCGGCGGCATCACCTTCACCAGTCTCAACGACGATCTCGCCATCACGCAGTTCTACGAGATGGGGATGTCCCTGCCGAAACCGGACATGATCATGGGCGGCACGCAGGACAACGGTTCCAACCGTCGTCCCCTCGGCAACACGCTCTGGGATCATGAGACCGGCGGCGACGGCGGCTACTGCATTCTCGACTACGCCGACACCCTGGTCATGTACGCCGAGTACCAGTACGGCTCCCATCTGCGTTCCACCGACGGCGGACGGCGATGGACAGGGATCAACAATGGACTCTACGGCAAGGGCCGCTGGGTCACGCCCGTCGCGCAGCATCCCACCGAACCGGAAATACTGTTCACCGCCACCACGAAGCAGCT
>JAVVFP010000383.1:0-3608 GCA_032250495.1 Bacteroidota bacterium
AGACCGCGAGGAAAGCGGTGAGCGTGAGCAGGTCCTTTCCGATCGCGTACAGGTCGACGGTGTTGTCGAAAGCCCGGCGCCAGACATCCGTATAGGAAGTGAACAGCCATGGACGCAGGCTTTCGAAGAATTCGAACGGCAGGTTGCCGAGGATAAAGAGCAGGATGATGATCGCGAAGGAGCCGACGATGGGGCCGATGGCATTTTCCACGAAGGTGCTGAAGAGCATGCCCAGCGCAGCGATGACACTCATCGCGTACCCGGCCAGCGCGTAGGCGAGGAGGAAGCGCCACCAGAGTTCATGTGCGGCCAGCACGGCGATGCCGTCCTCACGCAGGATAAACATGTCGCCATGGCCGAAGAAGATGAGGCCGAGTCCGACGCTGAGCACGCCGAGGAAGAACACGAGGGAGTATGTGTAAATGACGGCGCTCGTCGCCTTGACGGCGAATATCCTGCTGCGTGACGGGGGACGGGTCAGGAGGATGCGGTAAGTCCCGCCGGTGGCTTCCCCGGCGAAGATGTCTCCGGCGACGAGCAGGATGAGAAACGGGACGTGCACGAAGAGGGCGTTCATGACCATGTTGGAGACGAACCAGCCGTTGAACAGCGAGCCGACGAAGACGAAGTTCTGCTGCAGTCCCCGCGTCATGCTGTTGATCATGTCGTCACCCGCGAAGGACATGCCCCAGTAGGCGAGCGGAATCAGCACGGCGATGAGGCCGAAGCCGATGTACGTGCGCAGCTTGCGGTAGGTCTTCAGCAGTTCATAGCGGACGAGTGTCAGCATGCCGCGTTGCGCTCCTGCGATTACAAGGACTGTTTGGCAGCGAGGTTTTTCAGGGCGCGGACTTCATTCTCATCGAGGTAGCGCCAGGCGCCGCGACGGATGCCGCTGAGATCGAGTCCGGCGTAGCCGACGCGGTCCAGCTTGCGGAGCGTGTATCCGAGTTTCTCGAACATGCGCCGCACCTGCCGGTTGCGCCCTTCGTGCAGCAGCAGTGCCACGATTTTGCCCTTCGGACCGTCGAGAAGTTCCGCCTCGCAGGGCTGTGTCTTGCCGTCCTCGAGACGCACGCCCTCGCGCAGCGCCTGAATGTCCTGGGGACGCACGAAGTCCGTGGTCTCGGCGAGATAGGCCTTCGCGACGTGGAAGCGCGGGTGCATGAGCACGTTGGCGAGATCACCGTCATTGGTGAGCAGCAGCGCCCCCGTCGTATTGCGGTCGAGGCGGCCGACGGGATAGACATTGTGCTCGGGGGGAACGAGATCCATCACCGTGCGCCGGCCCTTTTCGTCGGAGGTCGTGGTGATGCAGTCCTTCGGCTTGTTGAGCAGGATGTAATACAGCTGGTTCTGTATGTACACCGGCGTACCGCGCACACTGACCTCGTCGCGCTGCGGATTGACCTTGACGCCGAGCTCGGTGACAACCTTGCCGTTGACGCGCACCACGCCCTCGGTGATGAGCGCGTCGGCCTTGCGCCGGGCTGCGACGCCGGCCTCCGCGAGATACTTGTTGAGTCGCAGTTCCTGCACCTCGGCACGCACGGCGGCCGTCTGGCGACGCGGTTTTCCCTTGCCGCGCGAAGGGAGGATGTGGTCATGGGTTTTCTTCCCGCCACTGCCGTGAGAAGCGGAGGCGCGAGCCGTCGTGGATTTCCCCCGCGGCGTTGTCGATTTCCCCCGCGGCGTTGTCGATTTCCCCCGCGGCGTTGTCGATTTCCCCCGCCGGGTTGTGGGTGCTCCTCCGCGGCCGGCAGCGGAGGAGCGTTTCTCCGTTCCGCGTGAGCCGTGCTCGCGATCCTCTGCCGCGCCGCGCTTGCGTGCGCCCGTGCTGCCGCGCGTGCCCGTGTTGCCACGTGAGCCCGTGTTGCCACGTGAGCCCGTGTTGCCGCGTGTGCCATGCTCGCGATCCTCTGCCGCGCCGCGCTTGCGTGCGCCCGTGCTGCCGCGCGTGCCCGTGCTGCCGCGTGAGCCCGTGTTGCCGCGTGAGCCGTGCTCGCGATTCTCTGCCGCGCCGCGCTTGCGTGCGCCCGTGCTGCCGCGTGAGCCGTGCTCGCGATTCTCTGCCGCGCCGCGCTTGCGTGCGCCCGTGCTGCCGCGTGAGCCCGTGTTGCCGCGTGACGATGATCTTCTGCCCTTATTGTCTTGCGATGCCATCAGTTCTTCTCGTTTTCATCGGGTTCTTCCGCGTCGAATGGATTTTCCATCGGCGTCTCGTTCTCGTCGTCGGAGCCATCTGCTGCCGCCGCCTGGTCGTACGTTTCTTCATCGTCATCATCATTATCATTGCCGTCCGCATCGCGAGCGGTATCGTTCGTGTCGTCGTCCCCACCTGTTATCCCGTCGTCCACGACCTCGCTTTCCCCGTCGAGTTCCTGTTCCCCGGTTTCATCTTCCATATGGCCTCCAGCGTCGAAGCGTACGTGCAGCACGGGCGCATCATCCGCAGCGGCATCATCCGCAGCGGCATCATCCGCAGCGGCATCGTCCGCAGCGGCATCGTCGCCGGTTGGAGTATCGCCTCGCAGCTGTGCACTTTCGAAGAGCCGCTCGAGTTCCTGTGAGGAGACGCGTGTCAGTTCCGCGGCTTTCATCGGATCCATCTCTTCAATGGGATTGCTGCCGAGTTCCTCTTCGGAGGAGAGCAGGTCCTTGATCTCGCGGGGTTTCGGCAGATCGTTGATACTACTGAGGCCGAAGTGCTTGAGAAAGGTTTTCGTCGTGCCGTAGAGCAGGGGCCGTCCCGGACTGTCCTCACGTCCCACGATGGAGATCAGGTTCCGTTCGAGCAGGGATTTCACCACGTACTCGGCGTTGACGCCGCGAATTCCTTCCACGGCGGGCTTGCTGATGGGCTGACGGAAGGCGATGATGGACAGGGTCTCGAGCGCGGACTGCGTCAGGCGCCGCCGGGAGCGTTCCGCGAACAGTTTCCCCACCCAGCCGCCGAATTCCCCGGTGGTCTGGAAGGCGAATCCGCCCGCGACTTCGACGATGCGGAAAGAGCGCCGCTGTTCGGCGAATTCCTCGTTGAGCACGTCGATCGCACGCTTGACGCGCGTGATGGTGAAGGACTTTTTTTTCCGGCGCCGCTTTCCCGGTGCATCCTCCTCATCTTCGGCAGACGGCGTTTCGGGGGCGATGATATCCTTGATCTGCCGAAAAGTGAGTGGTTCGTCGGATGCGAAAATCAGCGCCTCGAGCACGGAGCGAAAATCGGGATCGTCCTCGAATTCCTCTTCATCGCCGTCATCCTCGGTGGCGACATCGTCCTCGGTGGCGACATCGTCCTGCGCGGGGGTATCCCCGGTGATCTCCGCAGCTGTTTCCTCTGTGGCCTCAGTGTCCTGCGCCGCAGAAGCCTCTGTGTCCTCTGTGTCCTCAGTGTCCTGCGCCGCAGAAGCCTCTGTGTCCTCTGTGTCCTCAGTGTCCTGCGCCGCAGAAGCCTCTGTGTCCTCTGTGTCCTCAGTGTCCTGCGCCGCAGAAGCCTCTGTGTCCTCTGTGTCCTCAGTGTCCTGCGCCGCAGAAGCCTCTGTGTCCTCTGTGTCCTCAGTGTCCTGCGCCGCAGAAGCCTCTGTGTCCTCTGTGTCCTCAGTGTCCTG
>JAVVFP010000384.1:0-3593 GCA_032250495.1 Bacteroidota bacterium
TCGGCAACGCGATGAGCCGAGGCAACGCGGAGGTGGAGGCGGTGCTCAACCGCCGCATGCGCTACATGTCCCTCGCGGGACTGGTAGGCGAGGAGATGATTCGCGGCAAGACCAGCGTGGTCATCGCGGGTACGCACGGGAAATCCACCACGAGCTCGCTGGCGTCCTGGGTGCTGGAGGTGGCGGGACATTCCCCCGGCTTCCTCATCGGCGGCATACCGGAGAATTTCGGGCGCGGCTGCCGTACGGCGCTGATGGACGGCGTCTTCGTCACCGAGGGCGACGAGTACGACACGGCCTTTTTCGACAAGCGCTCGAAGTTCGTGCACTACCGGCCGGACGTCGCCGTGATAAACAATATCGAGTTCGATCACGCCGACATCTTCGATTCCCTCGACCACATCAAGCGCTCCTTCCGGCAGTTCGTCAACATCATCCCGGGCGACGGACTGCTCGTCGTCAACGCCGATGACCCGCACGCCATGGAGGTTGCCGCGGGCGCGCACTGCACGGTGCTGCGCTTCGGCTGCGGCGACGACTGCGACCTGGCCGGCAGCGACATCCGTCTCATCGACGACCGTACGGCCTTCACCGTTACCGATACGCGCGACGGCAGCGAGCAGCGTTTTCATATCGGACTCAGCGGCGAATTCAACGTGCGTAACGCCATGGCCGTCATCGCCATCGCCCGGCATCTGCGCGTGCCGGACGCGGTCATCCAGCGCGGCTTCGACAGTTTCCAGTCCATCAAACGCCGCATGGAAGTCATCGCCGATGCAGGCGGTATCACGCTCATCGACGATTTCGCCCACCATCCGACGGCGCTGCGCCTGACGCTCGCCGCCCTGCGCGAGCGATACCCGGATCGCCGCCTCGTGGCCTGCTTTGAACCGCGCTCGAACACGACCACGCGCAATATTTACCAGGCGGAAATCACCGACGCCCTCGCGCTGGCCGACGTCGCCGTGATCGGCGCCATCGACCGGCCCGAACGCTACCCCGAGGAGGAACGGCTATCCCCGCCGCGCATCGCAGAGGAACTCATCGCCCGCGGACGCACGGCGCAGGCCATCCCCGATCCGGCGGAAATGGTCGAGTGGGTAGCGTCCATCATGAAGGAAGGCGACGTCATCGCCCTCTGCAGCAACGGAAAGTTCGGCGGTGTGCATCAGCTGCTCAAGGAGCGGATCGAGAAGAGATAAATGGGAACAGCGAAGGGACGAAGGGAGCGAAGGTTTTGAAGGAAAGTGTTCTTGGAAGGAACGAAGCGGGCGAAGGTTTGTTGTAGGAAAATGAGGCTGCCTGATACGAGTGCCATTATTCAACTGGAAGGAGCTATCATGAAACATTACATCACGCTCTGCATTCTCATTCCCTTGTTCACGACGATACTACCGGATACTGTGTCTGCCCAGGGACCTATGGGACGAGACTTCGGTATCGGCTTCTCTGTGGGTGAACCGACGGCGGTGTCGGCGCGCTTCTGGATCAGTCGCGCGAATTCCTGGGACCTCGCACTCGGATCATCGGCTGTGGGTAATCCCCATATCCATGCGGATTATCTCTGGCATTTCAATGATGCTTTCAATTCCCGCATATTCACACTGTACGCCGGTGTCGGTGGCATCGTGGGCTTTGGCGACAAGGACAGAGGTATCTTCATTCGCTTCAAGGGAGACAAGGACAAAGATCGCTGGTACTACGATGACGATACGGACATGGCCGTTGCGGCCAAGGGCGTCTTCGGTCTGAACGTGATTCCGCGCAACACACCCCTGGATATCTTCCTGGAACTCAATCCCGTACTCGGTATATCCCCCGGCTTCGGTTTCGACATCCAGCCCGCGCTCGGTATTCGCTTTTATCCCTAATGGAGTATTTGTCCCGCCCCCGGCGGGATTAAATACGCGCTGCGAAGCAGCGCTATAACTGCATGATCAATTGAAGCTGTGCGTCCGGCTGCTCCCAACCGTCGATGCCAAAGACGCGGTAGTTGTTCCAACCGCGCGCACCGTCTCTCCAGCGAAGGAAATAGCGGAAGCGTATGAAGAGGACGGGGTGGGGGTAGAGGTCGAGATACAGCTTGTTGTAGACGCTCGCAGAGGACACGCGCGTCGACGTCCCGAGTATCGGCCGCGTTTCCCACAGATCATAGCCGTACCCGGCGTCGAGACGCAGTTCGACGCGGCGCAGCACAGGCAACTCGTCGAAGCTCAGCATGATGTAACCGGAAGGATCGATGTTCCAGCCGCGGAATTCACCATAAGGATATTCTGCGCGTGTCCATGCGCTGCTCAGCATGAAACGCGCCAGGAGGTGCCGTGAGAAGCGGTGCTCCGCCCAGAGCTGTGGCATATAGCTGCGGCTTTCGTCATCTGTGCCGTCGGTGCGGTAGTGGAACTGCGCGCCGTAGAGGGAGAAACCGTCGGGACGCCAGTCCACCCGCTGTATGACTTCCCGCCAGCGGCGTTCGGTGGTCACGTCGAAGCGCTCGTAGCTGCTCGCGCGGGCGCGGCCGGTGAGCGAGAGCAGCAGCTCCGCCATGGGACGCCATTCCAGCCGACTCTCCCAGTACGTTCCGGCGCTTTCCGATTGCAGGGATCCTCCCGCTGCACTGAACAGCGTGGTGAACAGTCCGTTCTCCCGTGTCGCGTCACCGATGCTGCGTCCCACATTTCGCTGCAGCGACGCGTACAGCGTGAACGGCTGCAGCAGCGGCACCCAAGTGCCGGGCGCGAGGCGCAGGTTCAGCTGCGCCACCGTCGAGGTGTACAGGTCGTAACGGTCACGTGATTTCCACAGCTGCCGCTCATCCGCCGTCAGACGTCCCCCGAGGGAAAGTCCCCGAATGTGCTCCATGAGCAGGTCGACGAAGACACGGTCGCGCTGATAATCGGCACGCATTCCGCCGCCGTCGGATTCGAGGCCGCGTGCGTCGCCCTGGTACCAGGCGTTGACGGTGAACAGCGGCCGGGGAGAAAAGACGCTGCGCAGGAAGTAATTCTGCATGTGGTGACGGCGATCACCGGTGACATCGGGGTCGGCGCCCGACGGTGTGATGCTTTCCTGCCCGTAGCGTGCGTAGCCCGTCAGGCGGGCGCTGCTGAAACCGGCGGCGTCCAGCAGTTCCGACGAGGGAATCCACGCCAGGTCCGCCCGCAATCCGCCGCGGCTGCGCTCACCGCTCGCGTCCTGTTCGTCGAGCAGGTCACCGCGCAGCGTGAGGGATGGCCAGTCCCGCCGTACCCACTGCAGTCCCCCGCCCATGGCGCGGTCCTCGAGGTCGCTGCGACGCAGCGTATCGTAGCCGTTGCGCTGCCGCCAGTTGGCGAAGGCCCGCAGCTCGCTGCTGATGTCGTATTCCCCCTGCAGCGCGTGATCGCCACGGAGACGGCCGCCGGCATACGCCGCCGCCATCGGTTCCCGGTAGCCGTCCGATCGCAGCGCCGAACGCAGGGCAAGGCGGGCCGCGGGCGTGCTCAGCGTGGCGGACAGTGCCGCGGCGTCTCCTTCCGCGCTGTCAGACCAGGTGTGGCGGTACTCGGGCTGCAGGCGGAAATCCAGCGCGTCCGACTGCCAGCGCAGCTCGCCGG
>JAVVFP010000385.1:0-3576 GCA_032250495.1 Bacteroidota bacterium
CGACGAGGAAACCTTCAATCACGCAGCCCAGGTGGCGGAAGAGTTTCTCGACGGGGACGGCGAACGTCCCATCGTCCTGCACAACGGCGACTGGCATCCGGGCGTGATCGGCATCGTGGCCTCGCGCCTGGTCGAGAAGTTCTACCGTCCCACCGTACTGCTGACCACCATCGACGGCGTGGCCAAGGGGTCGGCGCGCAGCATCATCAACTTCAATATCTATGAAGCCCTGCGTCGCTGCGAGCACCTGCTGCTGCAGTTCGGCGGACACAAGTATGCCGCAGGGCTGGCGCTGGAAATCGACAGAATCCCGGAATTCCGCGACTGCTTCATGAAAGTGGCCGACGAGATGCTCGATGAGGAAATGCTCACGCATGAAATCATGGCGGACGCCCGCCTCCGGCTGCCGGAAATCACGCCGCGCTTTTTCCGCATCCTCAAGCAGTTCGCCCCCTTCGGTCCGGGCAACCCGCGTCCCGTGTTTTTCTCGCATGACGTGGAAGTGTTCGGCACTCCCCGCATTGTCGGACGCGACCACCTCAAGCTCAAGGTGCGGCAGGACGGCGTGGTCTTCGACTGCATCGGCTTCAGTCTCGGATCGCGACTCCCCGACGTCGCGGACGACGGCGCACGGGTGGACATTCTCTTCACCATCGAGGAAAACAGCTGGAACGGCAATGTCTTTCCCCAGCTCAAGCTCAAGGACGTGCGTCCCGCCAACGAGGAGCGAACACAGCAGGAAATCCTCGCCCAAATCAAGAGTTACCAGGAAGATTAACACATACTCATTGCTCTGGAGGTTACGATGTCTGGTCATTCCAAATGGTCGACCATCAAACGGGCCAAGGGCGCCAAAGATGCCGCTCGCGGCAAGCTCTTCGGCCGCCTCATCAAGGAAATAACCATTGCCGCCCGCGACGGCGGCGGAGACCCCGACGCCAATCCCCGCCTGCGCCTCGCAGTGGACAAGGCCAAGGGCTCCAACATGCCGAACGACAACATCAAGCGCGCCATTCAGCGCGGTACCGGTGAGGTCGAAGGCGTGAACTACGAAGAAATCACCTACGAAGGCTATGGTCCGGGAGGCGTGGCCTTCCTGATCGAGACCATCACCGACAACAAAAACCGCACGGTCGCCGAGATCCGCCACATGTTCTCGAAAAACAACGGCAACCTCGCCGAGGCGGGCGCAGTCGGCTGGAAATTCGACCGCAAGGGCCTGATCACCATCCCGAAGAACTATGATGAAGAAGAGCTGATGCTCATCGCCATCGAGGCCGGTGCCGAGGACCTGAGTACCGAGGAGGACCATTTCGAAATCGTCACCGAGTCCTCTGCACTCGAGTCCGTCAGAAAAACCCTCGAAGAAGGCGGCATCGAGGTGGAGGAGTCCGAGGTGCAGATGATACCGCAGAATACGCTCAAGGTGGACGGCAAAGACGCCGAGGGCGTGCTGCGACTGCTCGAGTCGCTGGAAGATCATGATGACGTGCAGAATGTCTACGCCGATTTCGACATCGACGCCGACGTGATGGAAGCACTGCAGTAGCGCCGCGGCATGCTCATCCTGGGCGTGGACCCCGGTTCGCTGATCACCGGCTACGGCGTGATAGAAACCGCCGGCAGCCGCTTCCGCCGCCTCACATCGGGCATCATCACGATGAAGGCAACGGACAGTGTCGCCGTGCGCCTGCGCAAGGTGTATGATGGACTGATCGAGGTCATCGATGTGCACCATCCGGACGAGTTCTGCATCGAAACGGCGTTCTACGGCAAGAACATCCAGGCAACCCTGAAGCTCGGCCAGGTGCGCGGCGTCGCGATTCTCGCCGCCGTACACCGGCAGCTGGGCATCGCGGAGTATTCTCCCCGCGAGGTCAAGCGCGCCGTCACCGGCAGCGGGGCGGCCGCCAAGCAGCAGGTCGAATACATGGTGCAGACCATACTCGGCTTCCGTGAGTCCTTTCGCAAATCGGACGAGGCCGACGGCCTCGCCATCGCCATCACGCATGCCATGCAGCTCTCCACGCCCCGCGCGCGCGTGCGAAGCTGGGAAAGCTATATCAAGGAACATCCCGACAGGATCAAACGATGAGCAGGATCAAACGATGAGCAGGAACTCGCGATGATAGATTTTCTTCACGGCACGCTCGTCGCGAAGGAGGCGGTCGCCGCGGTGATCAATGTGCACGGCGTGGGCTATCATGTCCATATCCCGCTCTCCACCTTCGAAACCCTGCCCGCGGAAGGGGAGGAGGTCCGCCTCCGCACGCATCTGCACGTGCGTGAGGACGCCATGCAGCTCTTCGGCTTCGCAACCGAGGTCGAGCGCAGCCTGTTCCGGCGGCTGCAGGGGATTTCCGGCATCGGCGCGCGCATGGCGCTCAACATCCTTTCCGGCGTCTCCCCGGAAGCGCTGCGCGAACGCGTCGTCAAGGGCGATGTCGCGGCCCTGACCCGCATTCCCGGCATCGGGAAAAAAACCGCCGAACGCATCGTAGTGGAACTGCGTGACAGCTTTGCGCGGGAAAGTACCACCGAGGCCCTGAAAACAGGGGACGAAAGCGCCGTGGCCCGCGAGGAAGCACTCATGGCCCTGCAGGCGCTCGGCTATGCGCGCAACGTCGCCGAAAAAGCCGTTGCCGCCGTGCAGCGCACGGGCGAAATTACCACCGGAAACGCCTCCCAACTCATCAAAGCTGCTCTGCGCGAGCTGAACTCCCGGTAAGTCGTTTTATGGTAACGTATTAAAAAAATATAGCTAAACCCTTGCTTTAAGAGAATGGCTTATGTATATTGACTCCGCATTCACTGTTTCCAAGAGCCAACTCTAGTCTACCCTCCTCAGCTTTAGTTGGCTCTTTTTTTATACCCTCCTGAGCAGATTTCTCCCAATATTCGTGAAAATCTCCCGTCTCGCTGTTCTGCAGAGAGCGGAAGAGGATGTGAAAGAAGGAAAGAAGGAAAAAGGAAAGATGGAAACATGCCTTTCGGGGCAATCTTTCCATTTTTCCTTTTTCCATTATTCACATGCGCGGCGCACGCGCAGCGTGCGATGCGCTCAGAGCGCTCCGTCGCCGGCTTCTTCGGTTCGGATGCGGATGGCATCTTCGACGGGAAGGACGAAGATTTTGCCGTCCCCCACCTGTCCGGTAGCGGCGAATTTAATGATGGTATCGATGACGGGATCGGTCATATGGTCGGCGACGACGATTTCGATCTTGAGTTTGGGGAGGGTATCGATCTGGTATTCCGCTCCGCGGTAGGTCTCGGTATGTCCCTTCTGTCGGCCGAAGCCGCGTACTTCCGTTATCGTCATGCCATAGATGCCGATTTCCTGCAGTCCATCGCGGACGTCGTCGAGTTTGAAGGGGCGGATGATGGCTTCGATTTTTTTCATGCCTGCCGTACTGCTGTTCATTCGTGGCGGGAAGTTAGCGCCGCAGGGAGGAAAATGCAATGTTTGTTCTTGTCGTCGAGTTTCGTAACATCGTTCTGTACCTGCCTATCCACGACAGAGACGGAGCATGTTTCCCGATGTACCCCGCCCTCTTTTCCGTTGACCGTCCCGTTGCA
>JAVVFP010000386.1:0-3574 GCA_032250495.1 Bacteroidota bacterium
TTGATCATGCCGTCGACGAGCGAGGCGTGGCCGAAGTTATACCCGGTGCGTGCCTTCTCGAGCAGGTACGGCGTTTTGGACATGCTCTCCTGTCCTCCCGCGACCACGATGTCGGCGTCCCCTGTCATGATGGCCTGTGCGCCGAGCATGACGGATTTGAGTCCGGAACCGCAGACCTTGTTGATGGTCATGCAGGGCACGGACTGCGGGAGTCCGGCGAACAGTGCGGCCTGCCGTGCGGGCGCCTGGCCGACGCCGGCGGTCAGCACATTTCCCATGATGACTTCGGATACGTCTTCGGGTTTGACATTGGCGCGGCGAAGCGCCTCCTTGATGGCGATGGCGCCCAGTTGGGGGGCGGTGAAGGATGCGAGCGTGCCGTTGAAGGCGCCGATGGGCGTTCGTACGGCGCTTACGATGACCACAGTGTTCATAGTATTCCCATGCGCTGGTGAGAGATATGTCGAATAACGTTCGTGCCGTGTGATGCGCTGGTCGTGTCCCGCGTTTCCCCGGCACGGGGAGCGGCTGCGGGAACGGCGGTGACGGGAAGGCGGGACAGTCTCCCGCCTCGCCTCAGCTGTTCATGTATTTGAGAAATTCCTGGTTGCTCTTCGTGCCGCGCATCTTCTCGATGAGGAATTCCATGGCCTCCACGGTGGTGTACTCGCTGAGCACCTTGCGGAGAATCCACACGCGACTGAGTTCTTCCGGCGTGAGCAGCAGGTCTTCCTTGCGCGTGCCGGAGCGGTTGACATCCATCGCCGGGAAAACGCGACGATCGGAGAGCTTGCGGTCGAGCACGATCTCCATGTTGCCCGTCCCCTTGAACTCCTCGAAGATCACCTCGTCCATGCGGCTGCCGGTTTCGACCAGTGCCGTGGCGATGATGGTGAGACTGCCGCCTTCCTCCACGTTGCGCGCCGCGCCGAAGAAGCGCTTCGGCCGATGGAGCGCGTTGGCGTCCACACCGCCGGAGAGAATTTTCCCGGAATGCGGCACCACGGTATTGTGCGCGCGGGCCAGGCGGGTGATGGAGTCGAGCAGGATGACCACATCCTTCTTCGACTCGACCAGGCGCTTGGCTTTCTCGAGCACCATGTCCGATACCTGCACGTGCCGCTCGGGCGGCTCGTCGAAGGTTGAACTGATGACCTCGGCCTTCACCGATCGCTCCATGTCCGTGACTTCCTCCGGGCGCTCATCGATGAGCAGCACGATGAGGATGACCTCGGGATGATTCGCGGCGATACTGTTGGCGATTTTCTGCAGCAGAATGGTCTTACCGCTTTTGGGCGGCGAGACGATCAGACCGCGGTTCCCCTTCCCGATCGGCGTGAGCAGGTCCATGATGCGTGTGGAAAGGTCGTTCGGGGCGACCTCAAGCTGCAGGCGCTCGTTCGGGTACAGCGGTGTGAGGTTGTCGAAAATCGTGCGTTCACGGATTTTCTCCGGTCCGTCATGATTGACCGCCTCCACCTTGAGCAGTGCGAAAAAGCGCTCCCCTTCCTTCGGAGGTCGAACCTGTCCGCTGATGGTGTCGCCGGTGCGGAGGGAGAATTTCTTGATCTGGCTGGGCGACACGTAGATGTCGTCCGGGGAGGGGAGGTAATTGTAATCGGCGGCACGCAGGAAGCCGTATCCGTCGGGAAGGACCTCCAGCACCCCTTTGCTGAAGCTCATGCCGTCTTTCTGCGACTGCGCTTCGAGGATTTTGAAAATCAGTTCCTGTTTGCGCAAGTCGCTGTAGCCGGAAATCTGCAAGTCCTTCGCGATTTGCGAAAGCTCCGCGATGCGCTTGGACTTGAGTTCCGCAATGTCCATCGTCATGATGAGTACCCTGTGGAAATAAAACGGTAAAACATGTTCGTCGTCTATGTCGGTGAGACCAACTGTGTGGCCGGAAGTTCGCGGCAGCAGACTGCGGCACTGATGGAGTCAGGCGCTCAGTGAAACACGCGTGCTGTACAAAACAGCGGTGAGGCCGAATCTATGAAAAGCGTTGAAATGAATGCAGAATCCGCCTGCGAAATCAGGAGTCAGGGAGAAAAACCAAGATTTGCCTTTGGAAGTGCTGTACGTCCTGGTACTTGGAAGGATGAGGCTCCACTGCAAATATGAACCGCATGGGTATAAGAATCAAGGGAGAAGGCCGCCGTTCTGCATTTTTTCCGGCCATTCCCGGAGAAAAGCACCCACCACGTAGTGTGAACCGAACATCAGCACACTTCCCGTGACGTTCCGCACCACTTTCTCCCGAAACCAGTCCGCGCTGTTCGCCGTCGTCTGCACCTGCAGTCCCGCGGCCTCCGCGTCCCTCTGCATGCTTTCGAGGGAACGGGCTTCATGCGAAGCGGCCTCGATGAGGGTGATGCTGCGGAAGGAAAAGTGCGTGAGATGCGACAACATACCCTGCAGATCCTTGTGTTCCAACACGCCGAGAAGGAGATCCGTATCCCCTGCGGCACGCAGCGCACACCAGGCTGCGAGCAGGGCACGGACACCGTCGGGATTGTGTCCGACGTCGATCACGAGTTCCGGCGCCTCGTGCAGTCGCTCGAGTCGGCCCCGCAGACCGGTACGCGCTCGCACCTCACGAAGTCCACGGCGCATCGCGGCATCGCCCAGCCGAACGAAACCCCGTTCCCGCAGTCGCTCAAGCGCGGTGAGTGCCAGTGCAGCGTTTTCCACCTGATGCGCACCGACAAGGGCGACTTCAACAGGGAGATCGAAGTCCGGGACGCGGCAGAACATGCGATCGAGATCGTCGACGTGCAGGACACGTGCTTCGGCGGAACTCTGCAGCAGCGTGGCCTCGCGCTGCTGCGCAATGTCACTGAGCACGCGCAGTGCGGCAGGCTGCCGCACGGAGGTGACGACGGGGACGCCGGACTTGATGATCCCTCCCTTTTCCCTGGCGATTTCTTCAATAGTCTCGCCGAGAAACTCCCTGTGTTCGAGCGAGAGGCTGGTGATGACGGACAGCACGGGGTCGACGATGTTCGTGGCGTCGAGCCTGCCACCGAGTCCGGTCTCCACGACGGCGACGTCGACTTTCTGTTCGGCGAACCAGTGGAAGGCCATCAGCGTCGTGGCCTCGAAGAACGTGGCGTTCAGACGTTCTATCGACGATCGCAGGCTGTGCGCGTATGCGACAACGATCTCGGCGGGAATGGGCACGCCGTCGACGCGGATGCGCTCGGAGAAATCCACCAGGTGCGGCGAGGTGTACAGACCCGTCCGGTATCCGGCCGCCTGCAGCGCGGACGCTATACTGCAGGCCGTCGAGCCCTTGCCGTTGGTGCCCGCGATGTGCACGACCGGGTACCGCCGCTGTGGATTGTCCCACGCCATGGCGAGCGTGCGGATATTGTCCAGCCCCATCTTGATACCCACGAACTGAAGGAGAAAGAGCCAGTCGACGGTATCGGCGTAGCTCAGGGCTGTATCGTCCACGTCACCGTCTCGTCGGGTTTGACAAAGAGCACTTCGCTCACCGTGTTGCCGAAGGCGTCGGTCACACGCACATGCGTCGTGCCGTTCCCTGTCGAGTACGTCCGGTCTTCCCCGTCGT
>JAVVFP010000387.1:0-3571 GCA_032250495.1 Bacteroidota bacterium
CCGATGTATTTGGTATGGAGGAAGCGCTCGAAGGCTTCGGCCACGTTGAGCATGCCGAGCACACGCACCTTCCTGGCGGTATCCATCCACGTACTGCGGCTTTTCCCTTCCATGCGTTCCTGTATCCAGCGCTTCTGTGCAGGATCCTGTATGTGCATGTACTCGATGCCTATAGTGCGGCAATAGGTCTCGCGAAGGATTTCCAGGATGTCCCGCAGCTTCATGCGCTCGCGTCCCGCGAGTCCGAGCGTGAGGAATTCGCGGTCATAATCCCAGAGACTGACGTCATACTGTTCGGGATCGAGTTCGGAGTGCAGCTCTATCTCGTTCTGCAGGGGATTGAGGTAGGCCTGCAGGTGTCCGCGCACGCGGTACATATTGATCAGCTGCAGCACGCGCGCCTGTTTTTCGACCATGCCGTGGGAGCCGCCCGGACCGTCGAACTGCGGATTGATGTCACGGGTGAGCCTGATGTGGGGATAGGGGATTTTCAGATTTTCGAAAATCTCCTCGTAGAAGCCGTCCGACCCGGTGAGCAGTTTGTGCAGCGTGTCGAGGAACATGCCGCTCTCCGCGCCCTGGATGACGCGATGATCGTAGGTGCTGGTGACCGTCATGGTCTTGCTGATGCCCAGCGTCGCCAGGGTGCGCGGATCGGCGTCCTGGTACTCAGGGGGATAGGCGATGTTGCCGATACCGAGTATGACGCTCTGTCCCTGCATGAGGCGGGGAATGGAGAACACGGTTCCGATCATGCCGGGATTGGTGATGGTGGCCGTCGTTCCCTGGAAATCGTCCGGCGTGATCTTCCCGGTGTTCACGCGCCGCAGCAGTTCGTTGTACGCTGCGAAAAAGCCCCCGAAATCGTACTGCTCGGCCGCCCTGATATTGGGCACCAGCAGGCTGCGACTGCCGTCCTTTTTCTCCACGTCCACCGCCAGTCCGAGGTTCAGATGCGGCGGCGTGATGCGATAATGTTCCCCTTCATGATAGAGATAGCTGTGCATCATCGCCGGCATGGCCTTCATGGCCTTGAGCAGTGCCCAGGCGATCAGATGCGTGAAGCTCACCTTGCCGCTGACCGTGTCCTCGAGGTAACGGTTGATCAGGCGCCGGTTCTCCTCGAGCACTTTGACGGGAATGACGCGCGAGGACGTGGCGGTCGGCACGTCGATGCTCCGCTGCATGTTGGTGACGATGATTTCCGAAGCTCCGCGCAGCTGCTCGGCGCCTTCCGGCAGCGGAGGCGCCTCGTCCTTCGCGGATTCATCCTCTTCCGCGCCGTCCTCTGCCGGACTCTCTTCCTCCTGCATCGGCACGCTGGTGGGATGGTAGTCGGTGAAGAACTCACGCCAGTGCTCGCTGACGGAGGCGGGATCCTGTTTGAACTGCCGGTACATCTCGTCGATCAGCCAGGTGTTGGGACCGTAGACGAGGGATTGGTCTATGCTGTTGTCGGACATGGCTCCAATGCTCTTTGAAGAGAAACGATGTTGTTTCCGATATGAAATGGACGGATTGATACGCGCACGATGTCCAAACTTCCGAAAAAGCGTGGTAAACAGCAAAATGCGCGCGGCAGCGGCCTTTGAGTAGAACACCGTCGGTTGCATTTTGGTTTACGGGCGGAGGAAAGGTTTGTCCGAATGCCGTGCGCTTGCTACATTTTAGTCAGTCTTTCCTGCGAACAGCAGTCCGCCACAATTACGAGGAAGCAATGCGCACATTTACACGATGGTTCGTCGTTTTCACCGCCGCCGCCCTGATCGCGGGCTGTGGCGCGGAGAAGGAAAAGGAAGGAGAAGACATGAGTGAAATGCCGACGCTCGACGTTGTCAAGCAGCGACGCGCGATGTACGCCGACACCGATATCGCCGTGGACCTCTCGCATCTGAGCGAACGCCAGCGCGCGCTGATCGCGAAGCTCATCGAAGCCGGACGCCTCGTCGACCAGGTGTTCTGGCAGCAGTCCTCCCGCGACGCGGTCGCGTTGCGCGATTCCCTCGCCGCGGCGGGAGACTCCTCTGCGCAGGCCTATCTCGAATACGTGAACATCAATTACGGTCCCTACGACAGGATATTCGAAGGCGAGCGCTTCGTCGGCCACGGTCCCGCGCGCAAACCCGCCGGAGCGGGATATTATCCGGAAGATATGACACGCGAGGAATTCGAATCCTTCATCGCGGCGCATCCCGATCAGAAGGAAGCGCTGGAAAGCCAGTACACGGTGGTCGTGCGCAACGGCGATCGGCTCGAGGCCGTGCCGTTCTATCATTATTACACGCAGACCGGCGACATCGTGACGAAGCTGCAGGAAGCGGCGGCGCTCGCCGACAATGCGAGCCTGAAAAAGTACCTCGAACTGCGTGCCATCGCCCTCGCCACCGACGACTATTACGAGAGCGATATGGCGTGGATGGACCTCGAGGGGAATGACATCGACGTGGTGATCGGTCCGATAGAGAATTACGAGGACGGCCTCTTCAACTACAAGACCGCGCACGAATGCGCGGTCATGGTCAAGGACCCGGAGGGAACGGCCGAGCTGCAGATGTTCATCGAACACATCGACGCCTTCGAGCAGGCGCTGCCGATCAAGGAAGAGTACAAGCGCGCGAGCGCCGGTTCGGGCAATGTCCTGGAGGTGGTGAACATCGTGTACTTCGGCGGCGACTTCCAGGCCGGGGTCAAAACCATCGCCGCATCGCTGCCGAATGATCCCCGCGTCACGCAGGAAAAGGGCGGGAAAAAGCAGATGTACAGGAACATGATGGAAGCGAAGTTCGATAAAATCGTCGTGCCCATCGCCGAGCGCATCCTCGACCCGGCGCTGCGCGAGTTCGTCGACCGCAAGGCCTTCACCAGCTTCGTGACGCTGCACGAGGTGTCGCATACGCTGGGACGCGCCTACGTCTACGGCAACGACGATCTCAGCGTCCGCCGCGCCATGAAGGAGCGCTACTCCGCCATCGAGGAGTGCAAGGCCGACGTTCTCGGACTGTACAACAACCAGCTCCTGCATCGCGAGGGCATCATCAACGATGTGCAGCGCATCCGCAGCATCGTCACCTATGTGGCCGGACTGTTCCGCTCCCTGCGCTTCGGCGCCGAGGAGGCGCACGGACAGGCCAACCTCGTGCAACTCAACTGGCTGCTCGAGCACGGCGCCATCACCGAGTACGAAAACGACACCTTTGCAGTGGATTTCGGGCTGTTCATGGACGTGGCCGAGAAACTCGCCACGAAAGTGCTCACCATCGAGATCGAAGGGGATTACGACGGCGCCGGCACGCTGCTGCAGAAGTACGGGAAGATGACGCCGAAGATCGAGGCGACCATCGAAATGCTCAAGGACATTCCCCGCGACCTCAACACGCGCTATGTCACGGAAGTGAACTGACCGTCGCAGCTCGGCTGCAGTCGCATCCGTCTGTTACCTGGCATTCTGACCGCGTCCCTTTCCGGGGCGCGGTTTTTATTTTGAGAAAGGCGACAGGCCTCCTCAGAAAACAAACGTGCCCCCGATAGCGACGGAGCCCTGCGATCCCTGCAGAGGAGCGAGTTTGAGTCC
>JAVVFP010000388.1:0-3563 GCA_032250495.1 Bacteroidota bacterium
GCACTCTGCGTCCGCTGCGGCGTGCGCAAGATTCGCGTCACCGGTGGAGAACCGCTGGTGCGAAGGGGACTCCCCGAACTGGTCTCCCGGCTGCGTGCGCTGCCGGGCATCGAAACGGTGGGAATGACGACGAACGGCATGCTGCTCGCCCGGTATGCGGAAGAACTTTGCAGCGAGGGACTCGACGCGGTGAACGTGAGCCTGGATACGCTGCGGGAGGATCGTTTCCTGCGCATCACGCGGCGCAGGGGTGTCGCGGAGGTGCTGCGCGGCATCGAGGCGGCGCTGCAGAGCGGCATTCCTCGCATCAAGGTCAATACCGTGGTCATACGCGGGGTCAACGATGACGAGGTGATGGACTTTGTGGACTTCGTGCGCCTGCGTCCCCTGCAGCTGCGTTTCATCGAGTACATGCCCTTCGCCTCCAACGCCTGGTCCGCCGACGCGCTGCTGCCGTCCGCGGAACTGCGCGCGCGTATCGCGGCGCAATTGCCGCTCGAGGCTGCGGTGGAGGAGGACGGCAACGCCGTGGCGGAGTGCTATCACGTGGCGGGACATCGCGGCAGTATCGGCTTCATTTCCTCGATGTCCGATCATTTCTGCCAACGCTGCAACCGCATCCGCCTGACGGCCGACGGCGCATTCAAGTCCTGCCTGTTTTCCGAAGGCGAAGTCGACATGCGCGCGCTGCTGCGCGGAGGAGCGGACGATGCGCGCATTGTCGCCGCCCTGCGCGAGGGACTGGAGATGAAATGGGAGGCCCATCCGGCGGCGCGCGAGTTGCCGCTTCTCGACAACAGATCGATGATACGAATCGGAGGCTGAGATGATTGACATATCCGCGAAACCGACGACACTGCGCAGCGCCACAGCCACGGCCGTACTCACGCTGCGACCGGAAACGCTGCGCCGCATGCGCGAGGGCGATCTGCCCAAGGGCGATCCGCTGCCCGTTGCCCGCGTGGCGGCGATACAGGCGATGAAACGCACATCGGACATCATACCGTACTGTCACCCGCTGCCTGTCGAACACGCCTCGGTCGCATTCGATATCGGTGACGACCGCATCGTCGTCCACACGGGAGTGACGGCGATATACCGCACCGGAGTGGAGATGGAGGCCATGACCGGCGCCGCCGTGGCGGTGCTCACTCTTTATGACATGATGAAAATGGTGGACGAGAGTATGGCCATCGAGGCGGTGCGATTGGAAGGCAAGCGCGGCGGGAAGTCCGATCAGCGCGACCATTACGAGCGTCCCCTTCGTGCCGCCGTCCTCGTGATGTCCGACTCCATCGCCGCGGGAACAAAGTCCGACGCCTCGGGTGTCATCATACGCAATCGCCTCGAATCGCTGGGCGTGGAAGTCGCGGTCTACGACGTGATACCCGACGAGCGCGCGCAGATATACGAGACGGTGCGCGGCTATGCCGACGATATGCGGCTCGATCTCGTCGTCACCACCGGCGGCACCGGTTTCAGTCCACGCGACTGCACACCCGAGGCGCTCGAAGATCTGTATGACAGGCAGCTGCCCGGGGTGGCCGAGGCCATGCGCGCGCATGGACAGGCGCGCACGCCGTACTCCATGTTGTCACGCGCGACGGCGGGTATTCGCGGACAGACCCTGATCCTGACGCTGCCGGGCAGTCGCCGTGGTGTGCGGGAAGGACTCGAGGCGGTGTTTCCCGGACTGCTGCACAGCTTCCGTATGCTGTGGATGGAAGGGAGTCCGGTGCATGAAGCGCACCCGGAGGTGTCCACATGATTTCGTACGAGGAAGCACAGGCATGCATACACCGCAATCTTCCCTCGACACGCGTCATTCAGCGTCGCGTGGCGGAGGCGGCGGGATTTGCGCTGGCCAGGGACGTTGAAGCGCAGGATGCGCTGCCGCTGTTCGCCTCTTCGGCGATGGACGGTTACGCGCTGCGCAGCAGGGATGTTCGCCGTGCGAATGAGACGCGTCCGGTCGTGCTCCCGGTATCCGGGGTCGCCCAGCCCGGAGACACCGCTCTTCGCCTGTCGCCGCGCAGCGCCGTGCGCATACTGACCGGGGCCATGCTCCCGACCGGCGCCGATGCCGTTATCATGCAGGAACACGTGCAATGTAACGGCGCAACGCTGCAATGTGCCGGCCCTGTCGCCGCGGGGGAGAATGTGCGCGCGCGCGGAGAGGAATACCGCGAGGGAGATCGCGTGTTCGCGCGCGGAACGCTGATCACGCCCGCCGTGGCGGGCATGCTGGCCACGCTCGGGTACTCCCGGGTGCATGTGCGCGCCCGTCCCAGGGTCGCCCTCGTCGTCACCGGCAATGAACTGCGCATGCCGGAGGACAGGCTGCGGCCGGGCCAGATCCGGGATGCCAATTCCGTTTCCCTGCAGTCCGCTTTGCGCTGTATGGGTATCGAACCCACAATGCTGCGCGCACAGGACGATGCGGAGGAAGTATACGCGCTGCTGCGCACGGCGCTGCGCCGACATGACTGCGTGATCACCTCGGGCGGTATTTCCGTGGGGGATCATGACTATGTGCGCGGCGCGTTCGCGCGGCTGCGCGTGCAGGAGCATTTCTGGCGCGTGGCCATCAAGCCCGGCAAGCCGGTGTATTTCGGGACAAGGGGACAGCGCATGGTATTCGGTCTGCCGGGAAATCCGGTCTCCGCCCTGCTCGCGCTCTACCTCTTCGTACGTCCCGCCCTCGCACGCTGCGCCGGCGTGCCCGTCCCGCCGTCCTGGCTGCAGTCCGCGAGACTCGAGGGCGATATTCGTAAGCGGGCAGGACGAGAGGAGTTTCTCCGCGTGCGCCTGGAGTCCGACGCCGGGGAGTTGCCCCGCGTACACCCGATGCGTGGACAGGGGTCGCATATGCTCGGTGGTCTCGCCACCGCCGACGCCCTGCTGCAGCTTCCCGCAGGAAGCGAGGGCATGGCGCATGGATCGATCGTGGAAGTGGAACGCATGCAATGGAGTCTGTTATGAAGAACACCCGCGGCGAAATTCTCGCCATTTCCGTCAGCAGGAAAAAAGGCATACCCAAGACGAACATATCGCAGGCCGTGCTGAAAGAGGACTGGGGCATCGTCGGCGACGCGCATGCCGGCAACTGGCACCGGCAGGTGAGCCTGCTGGCGATGGAGAGCATCGAAACCATGCACGCGAAAGGACTGCGTGTGCGTCCCGGTGCCTTCGCCGAAAACATCACCACACGCTTCCTCACCCTGCCCGTCCTCGCCGTCGGCACGCGTCTGCGCATCGGTGATACGCTGCTGGAGATCACGCAGATCGGCAAGGAATGCCACGCGCGCTGCGCCATCTATTACAAGGCCGGGGACTGCGTGATGCCGCGCGAAGGAATCTTCGCCCGCGTGCTGCATGGCGGCGACATTCGCTGCGGCGATGCTGTCGTTGTCGAAGCGATGCCGAGCGGCAGCCGGGACAGCGGCAGCCGGGACAGCGGCAGCCGGGACAGCGGATTGCCGGAGAGCAGTGACGCGGAGACGGTGCAGCATGCCTGATCTGCTGCCGGGTATTCCACCATGGACGCTGCTGCTGTTTTTCGG
>JAVVFP010000389.1:0-3553 GCA_032250495.1 Bacteroidota bacterium
CGTGTCACGGAAAATCGCGGCGACGGCGGGTTCGGGGACGTCCACACGGTAAAGGATATGCATCAGCTTCTCGGTGTCTCCGCTCAGCAGTTCGACGATGCGCCCGATGAGCATGTTGCGGAAGGCGCGTTCACGTTCCTCGTCGGTGGCGTCCGATACCGGGAGGTCGTCGAGATCGAACTGCGTGGCGATCACGCGGCTGCTGTCGAGGAAAAGAGAGAGCGTTGACATGCGGCGCCCCTATCTGATCAGGAAATTCTCGAAGAACAGTATCGTGGCCCAGGTAAAGTAATCGCGGTTGTTTTTTTTCCGGAAGCCGTGTCCCTCGTCCCTGGCGAACATCGTCCACACCGGGATGCCGTTGTCGGACACGGCCTGCACGATCTGCCGTGCTTCGCTGGCAGGGACGCGCGGGTCGTTCTCGCCCTGGGCGACGAAGAGGGGACTGCGGATTTTGTCCGCGTTGTTCGTGGGAGAAATTTTCAGCAGGAATTCCCGCATGGCGGGATCGCGTTCGTCGCCGTACTCGACCCGTCGCAGGTCGCGGCGGTAGTCCTGCGTGTTCTCGAGGAAGGTCACGAAGTTGGAGATGCCCACGACGTCCACGCCGCATTTGATGCGGTCGGGGTAGGTGGTCATCGAAGACAGCACCATGTAGCCGCCGTAGGAACCGCCGAAGACGGCGACGCGGGAGGGATCGAGATCCGGCTGCGCGGCGATCCAGTCGAGCAGCGCGCCGATGTCCTGCACGCTCTGTTCGCGGTTGAAGCCGTTGTCGAGCGCGAGCCAGGTCTTGCCGTAGCCGGTGGAGCCGCGTACGTTCGGAAAAATCACGGCGCAGCCGAGTTCGTTGACCCAGTACTGCGTGGTGGAGGAGAAGTACGGGCGCGACTGTCCCTCCGGTCCCCCGTGAATGTTGATGATCACCGGCAGGCGTTCAGCGCGCTGCTGCGGCTTGTAGACGAAGGCAGGGATGTGACGCCGTGCGCCATCGACCTCGTCGAAGGTCGGGTAGTGAACGAGTGCGGGGGAGGAGAAGGACGCGGTGTTGAGTCCGCCCACTTCGCTGTATGTCCAGCGTGTGACCGTTCCCGCCGCGATGTCCATCACCCAGACGTCCGTGGGATTGTCGGCGGCGTTGATGTTCAGCGCCAGTTGCCGGCTGTCGTCACTGAAGCCGAGTCCCCCTATCAGTCCTACCGGAATGGGATCGAAGACGACGGGCGTCATCTCCGGCAGGCGGAACAGGTGCAGCGTACTGATGCCGTTTTCATTCATGGTGTAGGCCAGGGTGCCGCCGTCGTCGGAGATCGAGAGGTTCTCGATATCCCAGCGCAGCTGCGGCGTCAGGTTGCGTTTCTCCATCGTGGCCACGTCCAGCGCATAGAGCTGCTGGAACTCGTCCTCTTCATCCGAGGTGTAGTATATCGTGTTCCCGTCCGGCGCCCATTCGAAGTTGGCGTAGGAGACCTTCGCATCCTTCTCGAACAGCGGGGTCAATTCCCTGCTTTCGAGATCCGCGATGTACGGGTGGGTGACGTTGGCGGAGATGTAGCGGATGACAACCATGCGGCTGTCATCGGGAGCCCAGGCGACGCCGTACCACGACCCTTCGCGCTCGGTGAGTGCCCAGGCATCTTCGGGGCTGTCCGGGTCCATGATCCACACGTCGGTGTCCGTACCGTTGCGGCGGTTGGAAGAGAAGGAGAATACGCCGCGCCCGTGCGACCAGTAGGCGCCGGAGTTGCGGCTTGTGCCGTCGGTGAGCATGCGGCTTTCACCGGTGCTGCGGTCGAAGTAGAATACCTGGTAGAACTCGCCGCCGCCCACGTCGCGGCTGAAGCAGAAGCCGTCGCGACCCTCGCGCGGATCTGCCGAGGCACTGTACACGGGTTCTTCGAAAAAGGTCAGCTGACGGCGGGCCGCCCCGGGTGCCGCCACGTGGTGGATCTGCGCGGTGTTGCCGAAACGCGTGGAGATGAACATGCCTTCGCCCGCGGCGTCCCAGTCCGAGAACGCGGCGCTGCGCACGTTCAGGTACTGGCTTGTGCGATCGACGACCTGCTGGGGAATGTCCGGAATGCCGGTGACTTCGAGGTTGTCCCCCGGCGTGATCTGTGCGTGGCAGGGGAAGGTGAGAAGGAGAAGTACTGCGGTAACGACACCTTTCATGAGCCGCTCCTTATGTATGATGGGTTCAGGAATGCTTCTCCTTCACGGCATTGCCCTCCGCCGCGGATTGCTTCGATGGCCGGGGAGCGGCTTCGTCGTTCGCGGGGCCTTCCTTGAAAGCGGCGGGACTCCGCGCGCCGGCGATGGCATTGCGCGGCGGGGCGCCGACGCGGCGCGGCGTGTTCTGCCACAGGCTGTCGATGCGCCGCATTTCCGCGGTGAACGGGGACATCTGCTCTTCGGTCAGACGCTTGAGCGAAGGATTTTTCACTTTGCGCGGCTGTGTGAAGCGACCGTTGACGAGGTATTCGAAATGCAGGTGGGGACCGGTGCTGTAGCCGGTGCTGCCGACGGCACCGATGGTCTGATGCTGGCGCACGGCCTGTCCCTTGCGCACGAGAATTTTCGACAGATGTCCGTAGCGCGTTTTCACGGCGCCGCTGTGCTTGACCTCGATGGTCTTGCCGTAGCCGCCCTTCCACCCGGCGTAGACGACGGTGCCTGAGCCCACGGCCCAGACCGGTGTGCCGGTGGGAGCGGCGTAATCGATGCCGGTGTGCATTTTCCGCTTGCCGGATATCGGGTGCGTGCGCATGCCGTAGCCGGAGGTCACGCGCAGTATGCTCAGCGGCGAACGCATGAAGGCCTTCTGCAGGTTTTCGCCGTCGGGGGCGAAGTAGCCGGGACCGTCCTTGCCCCCGGGATCGAAGCGATAGCCGGTCACGCGCCCGGTGAGCGCGCCATCGTATTCCGCGGCGAGAATGCTGCCATAGCCGACGATTTCTTCACCCAGCATACGGCGTTCGACCAGGATGCGGAAGCGGTCGCCCACGCGCGGATCGAAGATGAAGTCGATGTCATATCCCAGCACGTCCACGTAATCAGCCACCAGCTGAGGTTTCTCTCCCATGGAGAGAATGGTCTGATACACGGAAGTGCGCACGTCGCCTTCTATCGAGAGCAGTTCCGTTTCGACGGGGATTTCCCAGATACTGGCCTGCAGCCGGTCGCTGCTGTCGCGATGTATCCAGTACGAGTGCAGGCGGTCGCTGTCGTAGCGGAAGGCATACAGCGCCCCGGTCGAATCGACCTGGGCGGCGAACTGCTGTCCCGGACGACAGAGGCGGAAGTTGAAGTCCACGCTTGCGAGATATTTCTGTATCGTGTCGGCCACGGGACGCGCGATGCCGGCGTCCATCATGGCGGTGACGAAGGGCATGTTGGGTGCGACTTCCCCGCGGAATTCCTCCAGTCCCATTTCCCCCGGATCGGATGCCAGCGCCGGGGCCAGTACCACGGGAGCGGCGGCCGCGATGCGCGGCGCGGGTTCGGCGTCACCGCCGAACATCATCCACAGTCCGCTGAGCACGGCGACGAGCAC
>JAVVFP010000390.1:0-2173 GCA_032250495.1 Bacteroidota bacterium
CCCGCGTGTATCCTCACCGATGAGCATCACGTGCACGGGCATGCCTTTCGCGCGCAGCATCGCGGCCGCGTGCAGCAGATACTCCTGTCCCTTCCCGCGATCGAGTCTGCCGACCACGCCCAGGACGGGAATGTCGGCCGGGAGTCCGAGAGACCTTCGGGCTTCTTTCACCGGGGGGAGTGTGCGGAGCGCGTCGAGTTCGATGCCGAAGGGGATGACCTGAATGCGCGAAGGTGCAATGGTCGTTCGTTCCCGCGCCTGCGTGGCCAGCCACGGCAGTGGCGCTATCCACGCCGCCAGCCGCGCATGCTGCAGGCGGTGCAGGAGGTCCTTCTTCGTCCCGCCGAACTGCATGTGCTGCACATGCAGCACGTGGAGGTGTCCCCCGGAGAGCGAGCGGGCGAGTACGCCGAGGTTGAGATCCCGTGTGACGTTGAGTTGCAGTATCGTGAGCTGTTCCGCGTGCATGATCTGCAGGAGGCGACGCGCGGCGGGGAGATCGCCGTACTTGCGCGGTGTCCCGAGGGAGTGGTGGGGCAGGTGCTCTGAGGCCGCCTCGCGGAGAAGGGGGGCCCCTTCGCTCCCGATGACGATGACGCGGTGGCCGCGTGCGCGCATCCAGCGGGCAAAACGCAGCACGTTCAGCTCGATGCCACCGAGCGAACGCGTCGTACACAACAGTCCTATCCCGTGAGTCTCAGGCATGGACACAATATCGCGATATTCTGCGGGGAGGAAAAACGGCGTTCAGTGCAGGCGCCAGCCGATGGTATGGAATTCGATTTCGTCCACTTCCACGCGGAGTATGCACACGCCCGGGACGATGTAGAACACCTGCGCGGGACGGTTGCTGCGCGCGACCTCGTAGCGGTGGCAGGGCAGCTGCATACTGCCGTCGTGGAGGTCGACCAGTGTATCCCTGTTGGTGAGACGGACGCTGTAATCCGAGTAGGACATGCGCGTCCACGCACCCGGACGCGCGGGGTAGGGAAGATGAAAAAGCGGTACCGGTGTGCGCGTCAGGCGCAGGGTGTCCTCGGGATCCACGGGGAGGTAGAAGCGCAGGCCGGTGCTGTCGTTGGCGAGCAGGGGCGGGAAGGCGTTCATTCCACCGGCCGGCCCCATGACCGGTCCGTATCGCAGGTAGTAGTAATCCTGCTCCCGGAAGGTGAGTTTCCGTGCCGTGGTCGCGATCGGACTCGTTCCCGGACGCATGCGTCCTTTCGCGATGTATATCCACTGGTTGCCGGACTTGAGGGGAAGCAGCTCCCCGGACTGGACCGGAGGGGTGTCCGGGGTGTCAGGGACATCCGTCGTGCGCAGCGGCGGATCGGAAGGGAAGTCGCAGGATGCGAGCAACGCGGCGAGGATGAGTACCGGTACGGTGATGGTGAACGATTTCATCAGAACTGCACCTGTATGCCGTAATGAATGCCCAGTTTCGTGCTCGTTTCACTCTTCAGGTGAAACAGTGCGGCGGGCGCCAGGTAGAGATCCAGCTGCCGGAATACCTGTGCACGCAGTCCGAACGCGGCTTCCGCCAGCGGGGCGCTGTCGGAGAATGCCGCCGAAACCTGCACGAAGGGCTGCAGCGTGCCGCCGCCCGTGAACCAGCGCAGGTACGGTCCCGCGTAGCCGTACGTATAGCCGACCACGCCACCGTAATCCGCGATGCGGTCGACGTCGACGTCCGGACCCGGCGTTTCATGGAAGGCGTCCTGCCCGATGACGAGACCGAGTTCGAGCCGCTGCGTGACGCGGTAGCCGAGACGAAGGACGACATGCGTGAACATGTTGCGCAGCGCGCGGACGTTGTCACCGGGCAGCTGGTACGCGACGCCGCTCTCGGTGGAAAGCACGAAGCGCCGCGCATCGTCGCGATGCAGCAGCGTGACCGCCTCGGGCTGCCAGGAAGCGGCGTCATGCCGTTTGACGAGCGTATGACGGTCAGAGAAGAGCGGATTCCCCTCCTCGTCCGTCGCGACGAGGGAGGCGGTATAGCTGTCCTCCGGCAGATCAGCGGCGTTCCATACCACGTCGTACGTGCCGGGCTTCCGCAGTCCTTCGTCAAGGACACGCTCCTCGCCGCGCACCTGTATCGTGAGACGGACCAGGCTCGTGCGTGGCACCGCGTAGGTGAGACGCGCCTGGTCGCGGAACGGCTGGGGGTAAC
>JAVVFP010000390.1:2183-3552 GCA_032250495.1 Bacteroidota bacterium
CGGCGTCTCGAGTGTGAGCAGCACACCTTCACGCAGGCGCTCCGGTACGGCCTCTCCTCCGCCCGGCAGGGAGGAATCCCACGACGGCAGGTCGAATTTCAGCGGCAGGTTCCCGTCCAGTTCCACGGTGCGCGAAAACACTTCGCTGCGGAACAGTTCGAGCTCTTCGCCGTCCTCGCGCACAACGGCGCGTTCGAGATACACCACGGCGGTCAGTGTTCCGTCCACATAACGCTGAGGAATGAGTGCGACGCGCAGCATGTAGCGGTACTGCGCCGGGAGAAGGATCTGCGGCTCTCCGCTTTCCCCGGCGCGGGGCAGATCCACGAGAATGCCGCCTGTGAAAAACGATGAGGATGCGTCGTCCGGAGAAATCGGGCGCGTACCGACGGCGGACGAGGTGACGGCGGACGAAGTGGCAGCGATGTTTCCCATGCCGCCGTGCTGATGCATGTCGATCGGACCCCGTCGGTACACGATCTCGTCCCCGTCGAGTCGGCGCAGGTATTCCACCGTGCATGACAGCTGCGGGAGACGCTCATCCATCGGGGCGCGCGCAAGCGCCGCGTTCACTTCGCGCTGAAAGATATCCTCCTCGCCGCTGCGCAGCGTGTACGGCGTGACATCCTGTGCCTGCATGCCCCCGCCGGCTGTGAGCAGCATCGCGACGAGAAGTGCTATGTGTGCGGCGGTTTTCATCAATGGGCGATTCTGTCGGCGCTGGTCAGCTGTACGGAGGCGACGGTGACCAGCATGGCGCTGTACTGTTCGAGATAGTTCCTGCTCTGCTGACGGGGACCGAGCTGTTCGAGCGGACGCGCATCGGCGAAGAAGCTATCGTTCTCATCGCCGGGATTGCCGGACGGTGGAAGCACGCCGGGTGATGGATGCGTCTGCGTCGGACGGAGCGTGTCGGTCGGCGACGTGGGAGTGTCACCGTCGGGGCGGATGGCACTGTGCCCGGCTCGCTGCCGGGGGAGGACGCTCCCGGATGCAGGCGCATCGCTGTCGCTCAATGAGGCATCGGCGGATGCATGGGGCTGTTCCGCAGCCGCGACATAGACCGTGCGGGTGACTTCGCGCAGCCGTGTTACCGTATCCTTCTCCACGATATACACCGTATCGCTGAGATTCGCAACCGGTGCTGCGTCCCGCTGCGTCACCGTGCCGGCTCCCGGGAGAAGCAGCAGCACCAGCGCCGCCGCTGCAGCGGCTGTCGCCACGCCCGTCCCGAACAGGTGCACGAAACGAAATCGGCGCGACGGCGGCGGCGCTGCCACTGCGAGCCGGACGGCGCTCCCGGGAACGGTTTCCGCAGCAGCGGTTTCTTCAGCAGCAGATTCCTCGGCGGGAGTTTCAACAGGCGCTG
>JAVVFP010000391.1:0-3550 GCA_032250495.1 Bacteroidota bacterium
CGCGAGTACGGAGGAAGTCATGACATGGGACGGACGCGAACACGGGATCCGCTCCTGGAACCAGGATCAGGACATGGCACACGCCTTCCAACGCTCCTGCGTATGGTTCTACCAGGAAGTCGCCCGCCGCATCGGTCCCGAACGCATGCAGGACTATCTCGACGCCTGCGCGTACGGCAACGCGGACATCGGCGGGGGCATCGACCGCTTCTGGCTCGACGGCGACCTGCGCATCAGCTGCGATGAGCAGATCGTGCTGCTCCGCGCACTGTGGAAGGACGCCCTGCCCTTCCGTCCGGAGGTGCAGCGCACGGTGAAGAAACTCATGGTGCTGGAAAACGGGGAAGGGTACGTGCTTTCCGGAAAAACCGGCCTCGGGGATATCGACGGCACGCTCTACGGATGGCTGGTCGGCTATATCGTGCACGAGGGAACACCTTACTGCTATGCGCTCAATATCGCCTCGTCAGCGATGGAAATGCACGATTTTGCGCGGCTGCGTCACCGCCTCGTCCGCGAACTGCTTACCGCGCACGGATTGATGCAGGGGAAACCTAACCGGGAGTAATCATGTTGGGTACGTAACTGAAATATTCTACGTCCCTGATTACCGGAGTATACATGGTTGCATTTTCCATCGCCCTCGGCATCATTCTCACCCTGCTCGGCCTGGCCGGTTACGGGTTTTCCGGCGGCGAAAGCGTCACCGCGCTCATCCCTGCGTTTTTTGGCATACCCATTCTCGTACTCGGACTGCTGGCGCGCAAGGAGAAGCTGCGCAAGCATATGATGCATGCCATCACCCTGCTCGCGCTGATCGGCTTCGCCGGATCCGCACGCGGCCTGTCCTCCCTGGTCGATCTGCTCGGCGGCGGAACGCTCGCGCGTCCCTTCGCCACCGTCATGCAGAGTGTCATGGCATTGCTCACGCTCGCGTTCGTCATTTTCGCCATCAAGTCCTTCATCGACGCACGTCGCCAGCGCAGTATCTCCCCGACCGGGGGAGAGTAGGCGGTGCCACCGAGAAAACGCGCCACCGGAGAAATCACCACTTTGCAGGTCCCCCCGTTCACCGAGGAACAGTGGACTGCTTTCCTCGACGGCTGCAGGCTGTTCAACCGTGGCAAATACTGGCATGCGCATGAATCCTGGGAAGCGGCCTGGTTGCCGATGGGCGACGACGGTGAGGACGATGCGGAGATTTTCCTCCGCGCACTTATTCAGCTGGCCTCGGGACTGCATCTCAAGCGCATCGGCCGTTACAAGGGCGCCCGCTCCCAGTTCGCCAAGGCGGAGAGCAAGTTCTCGGTGATGCCGACGTTTTTCATGGAATTGGACATCGCCGCCCTGCGCGTTTTTGCCGCGCATCAGCTCGCGCATTTTTCCGAAGACCTGGTGTGCCTGCTGCGCAGGAGGGACGCCGCGTCCTAAACCGCCGCATGCTCCCCTTCCTCCGGGAGCGTCGCGGGCAGGGTAAAGGAAAACACGCTCCCTTTTCCCACCTCCGATTCAACCCCCACCTCGCCACCGAGCTTCTCGACGATACGGCGCACGATGGAGAGTCCCAGCCCCTGTCCTTCGATCTTCGCCTGCGCCAGGCGCGTAAAGGGAAGGAAAAGATCCTCGAAGCGTTCCTCGGGGATGCCCGGACCGTCGTCGCGCACCCAGTAGCGTATCATGGCGCCGTCCCTGCTCTTCTCCATGCCTATCTCGACGGTGACCCCGCGGCCGCCGTGCTTGAGCGCGTTCCCCAGGTAGTTCACCCAGACTTCCTCGATCCAGACGGGGTAGCCCACGGCGTCGGTCCACGCGTCGGGCAGGATGACGCGAATGTCCTGCTCCTCGACCTGTTTCTGCAGCCTGCGCACGGCGTCCTCGACGATCTGGCGCATGTCCAGGTACTCGGTGCGGATTTCCTCCTGGCGCACACTGGCGAGCAGCAGCAGGGCGTTGATGATGGAAATCATTTTCCTTCCGTTGAAGAGTATGCTGCCCATGTACTCTTCGAGTTCCGCGGCGGACATTTCCCCCGCCTCGGTCTGCACCATTTCCGCGTAGCCGAGAATCAGGCTGAGCGGGTTTTTCAGGTCATGCGCGACCGAATGCGTATAGGCATCCAGCTCCTGGTTTCGTTCCTTGAGTTCCTGGTTCTGCGCCTCGAGCAGCAGCTCCGCGACCTTGCGTTCGGTGATGTCCCTGCTGACGCCCACCAGGCCGGTGACCTTGCCACTGGCGTTCTGCAGCGGGACCTTCAGGGTTTCGAAATACTGCAGGCCGTCGTCATCCCTGTGCCGGGAGACCTCTTCGCGCCGTACCGGCCGTCCCTTTTCAAGGACAACGCGATCGCTGCGTTCGCATTGCGCGGCGATACCCTCCGGCAGCAGCTCGCTGTCCGCCTTTCCGACGATGTCTTCCATCGGTCTGCCGATCCAATCGGCGAAGGCCTGGTTGGCGATAATGTTGCTGAGATTTTCATCCTTGAAGTACACCAGGTCCGGTATGGCCTGGATGAGCGTCTGCAGCTGCCGATTCTTTTCCTCGAGGTCCAGTTCCGCGAGCTTGATCTCGGTGATATCGCGTGTGACGCTGCCGGTAAGCAGTCCCTGTGAACTGCGCACCGGGAAGGAAATGATCTCGATGTAGCGACGTTCGCCGTCTGATCGCAGTATCCAGCGGTCGAAAAGCTTGTTGATCCAGGAGGAATCCTCCGAGACGAGATATTCCTCGACGAGGCGGCG
Source organism: Bacteroidota bacterium (assembly GCA_032250495.1). Lineage (GTDB taxonomy): Bacteria > Bacteroidota > Ignavibacteria > SZUA-365 > SZUA-365 > BM516. Next base: position 2,739 of record JAVVFP010000391.1, read on the forward strand.
GGAGTGTTCCCGCACGTCGTAGCGCGCGTGCTCCTCGGGGAGAGCGAGTCGGGCCTGTATGTCCCAGTGATAGCTGCCGATGGCTTCATCGTGCGGGATGCCGGTGATGTGCTGCATGGCGGGACTCCACTCGATCACACGGCCGCTTTCGTCCATGAGCGCGATGCCGTCCGCGGCATTTTCGATGATGCCGCGCAGTTTTTCCTGTTCCTTGAGCAGCGACTCCTCCGCTTCCCGCTGCTGGGAAATGTCCTGCACGGCCCCGTGCAGGCCCGTGACATTTCCCTGTGCGTCCCTGATCGGGGAAACATGGTCGCGCAGCCAGACCGTCCCTCCCTCGCGCGAGCGGATGCGGTAGACCAGGGCGACGGTCTTACCCACGGCGATTTTTTCCATGAAGCTTTCCGGCGTCATCCTGTCGTCCGGGTGCAGAACGGAAAACCAGTGATCTGCTTTCCCGATCACTTCTGCGGGCTGAAAACCGGTGATTTGCTGGAATGCTCCTTCCACCCACTCGGTGACAATCCTTCCCCCGGCATCGAGACTGGAGGAATAGACATAGTCGCTTGTCAGGTCCGCGAGAATGCGGAAACGGTCCTCGCTGCGGGAAATCCGCTGCTCGGACGCGCGGCGTTCGGTGACGTCGTTGCCGACGAACATGCAGCCCACCGCCTGTCCCCCGCCGCCACGGATGATGTTGGAGTTCCAGGAGATGATGCGACGTTTGCCGGCCGCGGTGTGGATTTCCGTTTCCATGTCGGCCATGCCGCGCTCCTCGTCGAGCAGCCGGGTGTATTCCGCAAACATCTGCC
>JAVVFP010000392.1:0-3546 GCA_032250495.1 Bacteroidota bacterium
CTGTCTGCCAACAGGTCCTCCACACAGTTTTACACCGCGATCAAGGCCGGTGCGACGTATTCGTTGCATCGCTTCAGCCTGGCGGCGGTATACAATCGCATCGATCCGGATTACCAGTCCATGGGGGCCTATCACGTGACCAACGATATGCAGAGCGTTTCGCTCGCACCGCGCTTCGTGCTCTTCGACGGCCGCATGCGAGTGAGCGCGAACCTCACGTACCGGCACGACAATCTGCAGAACAAGAAGCGGGCGACCACCAGCCGCATCATCCCCGTGCTGGTGGTGAGCGTGCAGCCGGGGAGCAACTGGGGCGTCGATTTCAACTATACCGATGTGCTGACGTCGCAGTCCGACGGCTATACGTCCGTCAGTGACAGTTTCAGACTGTCCCAGCAGAACCCGATGCTCACACTCTCGCCGCGATACAGCATCATCAGCGGCTCCGCTTCGCACACATTTCTGCTCGGGGTGATGTACCAGACGCTGCTCGATGACAATGCGATTACCGCACGCTACGCCGAGTACAATACCACGAATCTCAATTTCAGTTACACGCTGTCGCTGACGAAATCACAGTTTTCCGTCTCTGCCTCCGCAAACACGACGCGGCTGGAAAACGCGGGTGGGGTGTACCGCAACAGCGGTGTTTCCCTGAATGCTTCCAAGGCCCTGCTCGAGCAGGCGCTCCGCCTTACCGCCGGGGGGGGACTGTCGTTCCACGCGACCGGAGAAACGATTACCGCTTCGGTCGGCGCCAGCTACGCGCTGCAGCGGCGTCATTCCTTCACCGCGACACTCAACCTCGTCAACTCGTCCGCCGGATACTATGCAAAAGAGCGATTCTCCGAATACACACTGGTGCTAGGTTATGCGTACACATTCTAACATATATCGCTTCCTGACGCGATGCCTTCTGCTGCCGCTGTTCTTCGCCGTACCGTTGCAGGCGCAGAACGCCATCAACGTCATCACGCAGGTGCTGCCGCCCTACTCGCCGTACCTATCGGATTACGTCACCATAGAGAACAAGGTGGTGATCACGCTGACGAATACGACCCCTGTCGCAAGGAATGTTCGTCTCATCGGCCGGATCGAAGGTGGGAACAGCATCACCATCACGATTCCGCAGAACTACCTGCCCCCGCAGAGCATACAGCTGGGACCGAATCAGTCGCGCGCGCTCATGGGTGCGGAACTGGCGGATTACCTCAACCCCGACATCCTGCAATACCAGGGTATCAGCAAGGCGGAGGTCGTGCAGGGAAACGGACTGCCCGAAGGAGATTACAGCTTCTGTGTGCAGGCGGTGGATTACGACAGCGGCACACCACTATCCATGCCTGCACCGTCGGGTTGCGCGTATTTCAGTATCACGCATTTCGAACCGCCCGAAATTCTCCAGCCGATGTGTAATGAGAGTACGTCCGCGGTCACGCCGCAGAACCTCGTGCTCAGCTGGACCATTCCCGCCGGGGCGCCGCCGCAGCACGTCGAGTATGTCGTCACCATGACCGAGATGTTTCCGCAGGACAGTGATCCGAACCAGGCAATACTCGCGGCGACGGATCCGCCGTTCTTCCAGACCGTGGTACAGAGCAATTCCTTCCTCTACGGTCCGGATGCACCCGCGCTCGAGAAGGACAAGCGCTATGCCTGGCGGGTGACGGCGCGGCAGCGTCTCGGCGCGCCGAACCTCCTGTTCAAGAATAATGGTCACAGCAGCGCCTGTTATTTTCTCTGGCAGGATGCCCAGATCGTCGAGAATGAAGGGGAGGACGAGGAGGACATCGACATCGATGAACAGTATGCGGATGACTGTGACGTGCTCAACTGCGCACCGCAACCGCTGGCCACCGGTCCGGCAGCGAACAAGACCTACAAGGTGGGCGACGAAATCCAGATCGGATATTTCGTCATGACGCTGACGAGTCTCTCGAACGCGGAGGCTTCCGGCCTGAGCGGCGAAGGGGAGATCGACGCGCCGATATTCCATATGAAATTGAGGGCGACCTTCCAGGGACTGCAGGTGAACGCGGAGAACAAAGTGTTCGCGGGCAAAGCCTACGGCGCCTACGACCCGGGCGCACAGGTCGATCAGGCGATGAAGGACTTCTCGAACGACCTCGACGCGATCACCGGGGAAGCGGTGAAAACCGTCTCTGATTTCGTGAAGAGCGGACAGAAATACGTGGAGAATTTCGTGGACGTGAACGTGGAGGGACTGCCCTTCGCGTGGAGCAAGATGCTCTCCGGCGACCTGCAGCTGGTCAATATCGTCGCGGTGGAGTTCGCACACGACGGCGCACGGCTCAACGCGGTGTTCGACATGCCCATTCCCGAAGCCAACAATAAAATTCTGGCCTTTGCGCAGAAAAACGTCTGTTTTCATCCTACCGGACTCAGCGTGGAAGGACTGCAGAAGCTGACCATGCTGGGGGACGATTATACCTTCGACTGGGGCCCCGGCGCGCAGTGCACCATCGAGGCGGCCGGGGGCGATAACGGCGGCACCTACGTCGCCTGGAACTGCGACGGCTTCCAGGAACTGCAGATCGAAGGCGGTTTCACTTTCGACGGGGGTATGCTCGAGAAAGCCGAGGGACAGGGACCGGTCACCGCCTCCTTCGTGTTCAGCGGTTCCGCGTGGGGAGATCTGCTCGGCGAGATCGACATGGATCCCTTCGTGATCGCGGGCATGCAGGGTATGGAAATGGACATCGAGGAAGTGGTGCTCGATTTCTCCGATATCCGCAATCCACAGGGAATCGTATACCCGCAAGGCTATGCGGGCACGCAGGGACCGGACTGGCGCGGCTTCTATTTCAAGAACATCACCCTGACGCTGCCCGACTATCTCAAAAAAGGGAATGAGCCCGTACAGATCGCACTCAGCAACGCGCTGATCAATAAAACCGGCTTCACCGGCGCCGTTACCGTGCAGCCGGTGTTTTCCACCGACGAGGGCAATCTCGGGGGCTGGGCCTTTTCCATCGACAAATTCGAACTGGCACTGGTCGACAATGCCCTGGTCAAGGGGGGATTCGAAGGACAGTTGGAAATCCCGATCGCGAGTACGGGACTCGGCTATTCCTGCCTGCTCAGCAACAGCAACCAGGGACTGCATACGCAGTTCGAAGTCGAGAGTCTCGACGATATCGAGGTGCCGATGTGGGGGGCGACACTGACGCTCGAGAATGGCTCCGGCATCAGCGTCGAAACGCTGCAGAATGATGTCACCGTGCAGGCAATACTCAGCGGGGAGCTGACCATCGACAAGTCCTTCCCCGAGATGAAAAATGTCGCGGTGAAAATCCCCGACGTGGAGTTCAAGGACCTTACGATACAGAACAAAAAACCCTATGTCACCGCGGAATATTTCAAGTTCGCCAGCGAGGAGAAAAGCTTCGCCGGTTTCCCGGTTTCCATCGACGCGGGAGACGGCATCGGACTGCAGTTCCAGGGCGACGACCGCATCGGACTCATGCTGGGATTCCAGGTGGGACTCGACGGCAACGGGGAGAGCGCCATTTCGGGTGGCACCAG
>JAVVFP010000393.1:0-3541 GCA_032250495.1 Bacteroidota bacterium
GTTTCGATAACTACTCCAGGACGTCGCTCCCGGTCCATCATCAGACCGCCCAGGAGTGGTTTCAGGAGTTCAAGGACAAGGGCATCCTCACGCAGAGCTCCGAGCAGCAGCTGTACGATCCCGAAGTCAAGATGTTCCTCCCCGATCGTTTCGTGATTGGTACATGTCCGCATTGCGGCTATGACAGGGCGTATGGCGATCAATGCGAGAACTGCAGCAAGTATTATGATCAGACGGAACTGCTCGATCCCAGGAGTTTGCTCAGCGATGCGAAGCCCGTGGTGCGCGAGGCGCAGCACTGGCACTTTCCGCTGGGCGAGTTCCAGGAGAGGCTCGAGGCTTATGTTGAAGGCCACGATGCGGACTGGAAGGACAATGTGCTGCAGCAGGTACGTTCCTGGCTGAAGGCGGGACTCAGTGACCGCCCGATCTCACGTGATCTGACCTGGGGCGTGCAGGTACCGGAGGAGGAAGAAGGGAAAGTGCTCTACGTCTGGTTCGAGGCGGTGCTCGGATACATCTCCGCCACCAAGGAATGGGCCGCAGCGAAAGGGGATCCCCCCCTGTGGGAGCAATACTGGAAAAGCGAGGATACGCGGTACATCGCCTTTATCGGCAAGGACAATATCGTCTTCCACTGCCTGATGTTTCCCGCCATGCTCATGGCAAAGGGAGATTTCGTGCTGCCGGACAATGTTCCGGCCAACGAGTTCCTGAATCTGGAAGGGAAGAAATTTTCGAAAAGCCAGAACTGGTCAATCGAACTCAACGAATTCCTCGACGCGTACCCGGCGGATCCGCTGCGCTATACGCTCGCGATGAACATGCCCGAGACGCGGGACAGTGATTTTTACTGGAAGGACTTTCAGGCACGCAACAACAATGAACTGGCAGACATTCTGGGAAATTTCGTCAATCGCACGGCGCATTTCGCCCAGAAGCATTTCGATAACGCCGTCCCGGATCCGGGTGAACTCGCGGCAGAAGACAGGGCTTTCCTCGCCGGGTTCACGCAGTCTGCAGACGAAATTGCAGACTTCTACGATCGATTCCGATTCCGCGACGCCGTGGTGGCCACGATGAACCTCGCGCGCGCTTCGAACAAGTACTTCAACGACCGCGAGCCATGGAAAACGGTGAAATCCGCTCCGCAGACCTGCGCGACGACACTGTACTGCAGCCTGCAGGCGGTGTACGCACTGAGTGTCTTCATCGAGCCGGTGCTTCCGTTCACAGCCGAGAAACTGCGTGTGTATCTCAACATCGATGACGCAGATCTGCTGCGCTGGGATGCTCCCGGCAGTCGTCTGCTCGATGCAGGCCACGTCCTCGGCAGCAAGGCGTTGCTGTTCGACAAAATCGACGACGGCGCCATCGCGGCCGAGACAGCGAAACTGGGGGGACTGCAGGAGGAAGGGAAGCAGGCGTCGCATCCGCCGCTCAAACCGGAGATTTCCATCGAAGATTTCATGAAGGTGGATCTTCGTACCGGAACCATCATCGAGGCGGAGCGTGTTCCGAAATCGAAGAAGCTCATCAAGCTCATCGTCGATATCGGTTCAGAACGTCGACAGATCGTGGCCGGCATTGCCTCGCAGTATGGGCCCGAAGATCTCGTCGGCAAGCAAATCGTCATCGTCGCAAACCTCAAACCTGCGAAACTGTTCGGTATCGAATCACAGGGCATGCTTCTCGCCGGCTCCCTCGACGACGCGGGACCGGTCGTTCTCACACCGATCAGTGAACTGCCAGACGGCGCCCTGGTCAAATAGTCGGAAGAATCCATGCGCACAGCTGTTCTATTGCTGCTTCTCTGCTCGGCACTGTTTGCTGCCGCCTGTGATCACGGGCTCTCGCCCGAGGCGACAGCGGTGGATCCTGGCTTCGGTGGCACGTTGACGGTGACAGGCAGCTGGCCGCCCGCCGACAGCGTCCGGGATTTCCGCATCGTCGCATTCCGAAACTATCCGCCGAAGGACATTCTCTCCGAGGTTATCAACGGCAGTGCTGTTTTTTCTGATCCGCTACCCTACGGCGAGAAGGATATTCCCTATCTGATACAGGACGAAAGCCTCCAGGGCAGCTTCGCGTATGTGGTCGTCGCGCAGAACTACGGGGAGGACCCCTTCCAGGACTGGCGTGCCGTCGGCGTCTTCACCACCACCGGAGACGTGACGCGTCCCTCACCGGTGGATCTCGGTGGCGGCCGCTTCGTGTCTTCGGTCGATATCACGGTCAACTTCTACGACCTCCCTCCGCAGCCATTCTGATCTCATTTTGGCGACGGGATCGGTTGCAAGCGGAAGGCCATTTTCTTAGCTTGTTTTCCGAAAGCGTATCCTTACATAAACCCTGGCTCCGCCTATGAAAGCAGTCATTATGGCAGGTGGTTTCGGGACGCGTCTGCGCCCGCTGACCTGCAATATCCCGAAACCCATGGTGCCGATGGTCAATCGTCCCATGATGCTGCATATCATCGACCTGCTCAAGCAGCACGGTTTTCATGATGTGATTTCGCTCCTGTACTATCACCCCGAATCCATACGCAACTTTTTCGGCGACGGAAGCAGCCAGGATATCAGCATGCAGTACATGCATGCGGAGGCGGATTTCGGAACGGCCGGCAGCGTGCGGAACGCGTACGAGAAAATCGGCGAGGACCGCGTCCTTATCATCAGCGGGGACGTACTCACCGATTTCGACCTGACCGATGCCCTGCGCTATCACGAGGAAAAGGGTGCAGATGCGACGCTGGTGCTGACCCGCGTGCCGAATCCCCTGCAGTTCGGCGTGGTCATCGTTGACGACGACGGGAATATCACGCGCTTCCTCGAAAAACCGTCCTGGGGAGAAGTGTTCAGCGACACGATCAATACGGGTATTTATATCATCGAAAACGAGATTCTGCAGATGATCCCCTACAAGGAGGATTTCGACTTCAGCAAGGATCTCTTCCCGATGATGATGCAGGAAGGAAAAAAACTCTGCGGGTACATCGCGGAGGGGTACTGGCGCGACGTCGGGAATCTCGGTGAATATCACGAGGCGAGCATGGACTGCCTCGGCCGGCAGGTTGCAGTGCGATTTGATGGACGAGAGGATGGGAATGTCATTATCGGTGAAGGCAGCGAAGTGCCGTCCGTGCGCGATGCCTGGACAGGAACCGTCGTAATCGGGAAGAACTCGCGCATCGCGGATTCGGCGCGAATCATAAATTCCGTCATCGGTGACAATGTCACCATTCATGACGGCGCGCAAGTACTGAACTCCGTCATCTGGGACGGCTGCGTCCTGGAGGAACAGGTTCATATCACCAATTCCGTCGTCGGGTATGAAAGCATTCTCCATGCCGGGGTCACGGTCGCGGATAATGTCTTCATCAGTGATCGCTGCAATATCGGGAAGTCGGCTTCGCTGCTTTCGAATATCAAGCTGTGGCCGGAAAAAGTGGTGCAGGACGGGGCCGTGCTCTCGAAAAGCCTGGTCTGGGAAGACAAGTGGCTGCGGGAATTGTTTGCCGATGCACGAATCAGCGGTACGG
>JAVVFP010000394.1:0-3541 GCA_032250495.1 Bacteroidota bacterium
TCGACTCGCCGCCGTACACCTGTTTCCCCGCTTCGTCCAGCACCGGCGTCCCGTCCGCATTGAACTGCGGCACGCCCGCCTTGCGGAAGTATTTCTGCGCGAGGATGTCGGTGGCCATCTGTGACCAGTGCGACGGAACCTCGATGTCGTGCAATTCGAACACGACACTACCGTCAGGATTGCGGAGAACAGACGAGCGGCTCGTGTATTCGAAACAATCGAAGGCGCTCTGTCCGGGCTGGGTGAAGCGACGGGTGATTTTCATGGGTCTCAGGTCTGCAATAAGAGGGTGAAGATGACAATCCCTTTCACCGCATGCCGTGAAAGGGGGCTGGAAACTCTTGGTTTACAATGTGTTAGAACGCTGTGGCGGCGCAGAGATTCCCGTGCCGGCGCATGGAGGCACCGGTGGAAATGTGTTCCTCATACCTGAAGAAACAAACGCGATCTGCGTTGCCGAATAGTGGTTTTGAATATACGCCATGCTCGGTTTCGTGTCAAGAAAAGTCTTTGCTGGGCTTTAAGCGTCAAGTTAAAACAATTCCATAACCAATTGCAACAGCGCAAGTTAACTTTCGAAAAAATTAATGTAAAACTTTAAGAAGGGGGGAACGGCAGGACGGCGGGAGGGGGTATGCTCACGAAATCCTCATAATTATGCCGGAATGGCCAATGCGCCGAGCAAAGCCGGTCTGCGGACGCCGGTCACCCCTGGCAGGGCGGCACAATTTCCCATCAGCCATTCATTGGCGAGCACGGCGAAGGCGACGGCTTCCTTGGCGTCGGGATCGATACCGAGTGCGCTGCTGGAGTCCACACGCGCATTCGGCAGTCCATAGCGGAGGCCTTCGAGGAAATAGCGGTTATGGGCACCCCCGCCGCTGACGAAGAGGCGGAAGCCCTGCCATTCTTCGGCGAACACGCGCAGCTGTGCGGTGATGCTGCGGACGGTAATTTCCGCGGCGGTGGCGACGAGGTCGGCGGGCTCCCGCAGACCGAGTTCCGCGGCGACATGCAGGTAGTCCTGCAGATAGTCCTCGCCGAAGAGTTCGCGGCCGGTGGATTTCGGCAGCGGCTGCCGGTAATACGGGTGCTGCCGCAGCCAGGTGAGCAGGTCGGGATGCACGTTCCCGGTAGATGCGACCTTGCCGTCCTTGTCGAATTCGCGGCCGTAGAACCTGCGCATCAGGGCGTCGACCATCATGTTTCCCGGACCGGTGTCGAAGGCGACCACGTCGGCCGCGGCGCAGCCGCGCGGGAGTATGCTGCAGTTGGCGATGCCGCCGATATTGAGCAGGACGCGATGCTCCTCCTTGGAGGAGAAGAGCAGCGCGTCGGTATAGGGAAGCAGGGGAGCGCCCTGTCCTCCGAGTGCCATGTCGCCGCTGCGGAAGTCGTAGACCACGGGTACCTGCAGCAGTGTGGCGAGGGTGGGACCGCTGCCGATCTGCAGCGTCGAACAAACATCATGTCCCGCGATGCTCATGGCCGCGGGCAGGTGGCGCAGCGTCTGTCCGTGCATGCCGATCAGGTCCACGTCTTCGATTTCCATCCCGGCCTCGTGAACGCAGGCGCGCACGGCGGCTGCGTATACATGTGCCAGGGCTGTGTGCAGCAGGCAAATATCGTTCACATTGCTGGAGGCGACTTCCGCGTTGGCAAAAATGCGGTTCTGCAGTTCCTCCGCGTACAGCGTCTCGGAATAGTGCAGCACCTCGAGCGACAGCGCATTGCCGCTTCCGCGCAGGCGCAGGAGAGCGACGTCGACGGCATCGACCGAAGTACCCGACATGATGCCGCAGACAATGCGTTCAGGCCGGGTGACGAGCGTCGTCAATATGTCGAGTGGCGTTCGCGGCATGGGAGAGACGTTTGATCAGGGAAACTGTCGGAAATATACGAAATCGTGGCGCGATAATGGAGTCAGAGCTGCAGCAGCAGTCCCGTGCGCAGGCGCCAGTAGGAAAAGTCCCGAATGCTGAGCAGTTCTGTTTCGACCGCGCGGACGAAGGGATGTGAAAACCGCATGGACAGCTGCATCGACAGCGTCCGCGAAAGGGGAAGGTCCAGACCGATTTCCGCGGCAGCCGCGAGGCGCAGCGCGGTCTGGTCGAAGGTCTGCAGGTTCTCCTTCCATCCCCCGCGCTCGCTGAAGCTGCCATAGGTCAGCTCGAAGGCGTCGTCGGTTTTCGTGGCGAGCATGACCTGTGGTCCGGCGGCGACATAGAGGGGAATCACGGGGACGGGGGGCCGGTAGACGAGGAGAAAGGGGAAATCCCAGGTCGCGTGCTCACCGCGACGCAGGGCAAAACGCGGTTCGCCGTCCTGTCGAAGCGCCCAGGTCTGGCGCACCCGTGTGATCTCCGCGAGCAGGCTCCATCGTCCCGCGACCGGGAACTGCAGGCTGATGCCGAAGGCGGTGCTTTCGTCTGTGACCGCCTGGTACTCGCCCGTATAGGGATACACCTGGTAGCGGAGGAGGTTGGTCTGTACCGCGGCGTGCACGCCGATGCGCATAGCGGGCTGTGCCTGCTCCCGCTCAGCGGGCGTGAAATCGCCGTTCACACCTGCGCCATCCTGCGCCGCGGCGGGTACCGCCAGTGCCAGGCACAGCGTGAGCAGCAGCATTCGGTATATCGGTGTCATTGCTGTCATGGACATCGGTCAGATATCGACGGTGTACAAAAGTGCGAGCCGCACCTGCCAGCTTCGCGGGGCTTCCCAGGTAAAACGACTGTCGTCGAGCAGCGGCGTCAACTCCCGTGTGTAGCGCACACCGAGCAGCACCGAAAAGGCGGACGATGCCCGGATATCGAGTCCCGCCTCCAGCAGCGCGGCACCGAAGAGCTGATGCAGGTACAGGGAGCGCTGCGATGTTCTGTCGAAAGGCGGTTCATCAGAGAAACGGGATTCGGTGAGCTGCAGTCCGAGATTGCTGAGGTTCAGACCGAATTCGATGCCACCGCCGACATAGGGCCGGACATAGCCCGAAGTGAACGGCATGTATCGCAGCTGTATGGGAACGGCCACATAGTCGACGGCCTCCTGCGTAAAGGAGTAGCCGACGCCGGCCACCATGTCCCATTCCGACTTCAACTGTCCTCGTTGCCCGTAGCGCGGGGCGAACTCGAGCTGCCAGTGATCGGAGAGCGTATAGTCCATGACAATGCCGAAAAAGCCGTTCTGATGACGCTCCGTGCTGGTCGCACCGTCCTGTGCGCCGATCCACCTGTATTCATCGGTTTCCGCCATGAGACCGAGCTGTATGCCCAGGCGATAGGGCATTTGCGCCGTCGTGGTGGCGTCGGCGAACAGCAGGAGCAGCAGTATGGGAAAAAGTCGTTTCATCGTGCCTGTGCAATTGAACGCTTTGCGGGGTCACGGCCCGTTGTAATGGACACCGAAAGCGAACTTCGGTTACCGTGGCACGCTTTCCCGCCGGGACTACTGCCGCGCGGAATTTCCCGCCGGGACTTTTCCCGCGGGGACTACTGCCGCGCGGAATTTTCCGCCGGGACTTTTCCCGCGGGGACTACTGCCG
>JAVVFP010000395.1:0-3529 GCA_032250495.1 Bacteroidota bacterium
GCCGAGCATCGTCTCCGGCCGCGTCGTGGCGACGATGAGATACTCGGTTTCCGAGGGCGTTCCGTCGATAATCACGGGATAGCGGATATGCCAGAGCCTGCCCTGCTGCTCCTTGTAGACGACCTCTTCGTCCGACAGTGCGGTATGCGCGACAGGATCCCAGTTGATGATGCGTTTGCCGCGGTAAATGAGACCCTTTTTGTACAGACGTATGAAAACCTCGCGGACGGCGCGGGACAGTGCGGGATCCATGGTGAACACCGTGCGTTCCCAGTCGCATGCCACGCCGAGCTTGCGCAGCTGTCGGATAATGATATCGCCGAACTTCTCGCGCCACTGCCACACGCGTCCGAGAAATTCCTCGCGCCCGAGATCATGCCGGCTCTGTCCCTCCTCGCGCTTGATCGTCTTCTCCACCACGGTCTGCGTGGCGATGCCCGCATGGTCTGTGCCCGGGATCCAGCACGTGTGTGCGCCCTTGAGGCGGTGCCAGCGGATGAAGATGTCCTGCAGCGAATTATTGAGCACATGGCCCATGGTCAGCATGCCGGTAATATTCGGAGGTGGAATGACCACGGTAAACGGATCGCGGTCCGCGTCGGGTTCGGCGTGGAAGAGGCCTTCCTTTTCCCAGAATTCGTACCAGGCGTCCTCCACCTGTGCAGGATCGTACGCGGGAGCGAGCGTGTTTTTCTGTGTGCTGTCGTCCGACATGAATACTCCGGTATCGTATACGTTTGATAATTCTCGTGGCTGCCGCCGGATGCCTGCCCCCGTGCCCCGTATCTTCGCGTGCGCGCATGATCCGGGCGGAAACGGGTTCGGCTTCGATTGTCGCCGCCCGCAGGGCGCCGGCATTGCGGCGAACATGCATGCGGCGTGAACAAGAGAATTAATAAGATAACAAATCCTTCCCAGAGGAGGAAAACGCAGCCGTCATGGTACTCTCTTTTTTTCTTGAATTGCCGACCGGATTCCCGTAATTTGATACCTTGAAACAGCTGATTGCGATCTGAAGACATTGGAACAGAATCTGAAAAACAATAAACGCATCATCCTGCTCGACGTGATGCGCGCATGGGCGGTGTTCATGATGATACAGGGACACACCATCGACGCGTTGCTGTCGGACAGTTACTACAACGGCGATTCCCTGCTGTTCAACATATGGCAGTTCAATCGCGGTCTGACCGCACCGATTTTTCTTTTCGGTTCAGGCTTCGCATACGTGATCGCGACCTTCCGGAAAATGGACGGGGGCACATTGCCACGCGCCATCGTATTCAGGCGACTTCGCTGGATCGGCGTCCTTTTCCTGATCGGGTCACTGATGCACCTTCCTGCGGGAACGCTCGGCGACATGTTCACTCTCCAGGCGGAGCGCTGGCATCGTTTCTTCCATGTGGACGTCCTGCGGCTGATGGCGGTGACGCTGCTCGGCATGTTTGTTCTCTTCACCCTCGTCCGCACGCGTGCGCGCTTGTTCCGTTCCGCGCTGGGTATCGGCCTCTTCTTCCTTCTCGTCGCCCCGGTAGTCTACATGGTCGACTGGTCGGCACATACGCCCCTGTGGTTCGCGGCGTGGATGACCACCGCCACGGGCTCCTGGTTCCCGCTTTTCCCCTTCTCCGGCTTCATGTTCCTCGGCGCCGCCGCTGCGGCGCTGTACATGCGCTGGCAGACGGAGGGACGCACAGCGCGTCTGCCGCTGTATTACGGGATGGCGGGCGCCGCGCTGCTACTCCTGTTCTTCGTGCCGCGTGAAATATTGGAGTGGGGAATAACCTTCGATGGCGGCTCTTCAAGCATCTGGCTGAGCTTCAGCCGGCTCGGGTGGGTGCTGCTGCTCTGGGCCGTGATCGGGGCCCTCATGCAGAGGACGCAGCGCATCCCGGATGTCATACCGGTCGCCGGACAGCATACGCTTTTCATTTACGTATCCCATATCGTCGCGCTGTACGGTTCCGCCTGGATGCCCGGACTGCGACAGACCTTCGGCAAGACGCTCGAACTCGAGCCGGTTCTCGTCATCATCGGCATACTCATCGCTGGCACCACGCTGGCGGCCTACTGGATGCACACGCAGAAGCTGCAGAAAACCGTGGTGTACCGCTATCTCCCGTACGCCGCCATGGTGGTCCTCGCCACGGTGCTGCTCTTCGCCTGAGCCCGGAAGGCGCGGACCTTTTTCCACCCTCGCTCCGTATCTGAAAAGCCCCCGTGCCTGCCAGGCACGGGGGCTTCGTATTCATGGCCGTCCGAATTGCGGAGCTGGACCATTGCAGTCCACGGCAATTCCCGGGCAGTCGTCAGAGGAGTTTCCTGATTTCCGCTTCCCATGCGGCTTTGGACTGCAGTCCGACCTTCGAACTTACGATATTCCCCTCGCGGTCGAGCAGGAAGGTGGTCGGAATACTGCGCACACCGCCGTACGCCTGCGCGATCTCCCCGTTCCCGTGCAGCACATCGTAATTGATGCGGTTCTGGCGTACAAACTGCGCAACCGTGCCCTCCTCGCCCGGCTGATCGAGTGAAACGCCCACGATCTCGAAGCCCTCATCGCGGAAGGCGTCCTGCATCTCGATGAAATCCGGGATCTCGCGCTTGCAGGGACCGCACCACGTAGCCCAGAAATTCAGCATCACGACCTTGCCGCGGTAGTCTGCCAGCGACTTGCTGCCTCCGTCGACCGCCGGGAGCGTGAAATTGGGTGCCGTACTGCTGCCGGCGCTGCCGCTCTCGACGGATGCCTGCTGCATCATCGCGGACGGCGTCGGCTCGTTGAGCTTGTTGATGATCAGAATCCCGACGATGACGACGGCGAAAGCCGTGATCACCCAAGCGAACGGACTCATGCTCTTTTTCTCCACACCGCGCTTCCCCTTACCCTGCTTTTTATTTTCCGCCTTGCTCATGAAGACTCCATACCTGCTATTGATGAATTTGCGATTGCAGTGCCACTGTCCCGGACCGCCGGCATGTCAGGAAGTCCTGACGTCGTCGAGGAAGCTGCGAAGCTCCTGGACGATTTCCATCTGGCGTGCAATGGGGAAATCCTTATCGTCCATCGCAGATCCGAGCGTCCCCCAGATCGGTTCCCCGCAGCGGAGACAGCGTATGCCTTTTTCCATCAGGAAGGTCACGGCGTCGGGAAATTGGTCGACCAGGTCTTCGATGACAGTTTCGCGGGTGACATCCATGTTGACCTCGGGTTGATGGCAGACGGCATTCAATACATATGATGCGAACCGTGGCGGGAAGGTCGCATCAGGAGAGGAGGAAACCGAGTCCCTCGAGCATGTGAGCGGCCTCGGTGGAAAAAGCCGAGCGGGAGAGACGCAGACGCCCGAATTCCCGTCGAACCGCATAATCGGCGCGGAGGGACTTGAATGCGTTCGCGCGCTGCGCATGCGGCAGGCGCAGACTTGCCCGCAGCGCGGCGTCGTCATCCAGCAGCGGGACGACGGTGCGCACGACGGCATGCACCTCCCCGTAGGGCGAGGCGGCGTCTGGCAGCTGCGCGGCGTCC
>JAVVFP010000396.1:0-3526 GCA_032250495.1 Bacteroidota bacterium
CGTCGCGCGTGTCGATTTTTCCGCCGGAAAGGTTGATGTTCTCCGATCCGACCGCATCCGCGACGGAGCGGAAGGTCAGGCCGTAACGGCGCAGGTTGTCTTCTGACACCTCGATGGAGAACTCCAGTCGAGGAACGCCCTCGATGGCGACCTGGGAAATTTCGGGTGTCGCGAGCAGTTCATCCCGCATGCGCTCGCCGTAATACTTCAGGTTGTAGAGGTCGGTGGACCCGGAGAGCACGATCGAAAGTGCGCGGCTGCGGAATTTCTGCTCGAAAATGACAGGTTTTTCGCTGCCGAGAGGGAAGCTGTTGATGCGGTCGACGGCGTTTTTGACATCGCGAAGGACGGCGTCCATGCTCGCTTCCGCCGTGATTTCGACAGAGACCGTCCCGAAGTTTTCCCGCGAGACGGATGTGGCGCGTTCGATACCCTCGAGTCCATCGATCGCTTCCTCGATTTTGAGGACGACGCCTTCTTCCACTTCTTCAGGCGAGGCGCCTGGATATGCAACCTGGACGTTGATGAAATCCGGCCGCGTTTCCGGGAAGAAGCTGTATTTCATGTTGAGGAAGAAGAGGAACCCGAACAGCATGACGCTGAACATCAGCACATTTGTCCACACCTTGTAGCGGACAAAAAAGGCGATAACCCCTTTCATTCGCTGTCTCCCTTGAGGGCTTGCAGCCGGGCCTGCGCGGGCATGCCGGGCGAAACGCCCTGGAGAAGTTCGGTGACGAGCGTATCACCGTCCTGCAGTCCCCGGTCGATGACGACGGTTTCCGGGTTACGCCGGACGATGTGCACCGGGCGCTGCAGCAGTGTGCCGTTCTCGACAATATAGACGAAGCGTTCCTCGTACAGCGCTCTTCGCGGAATTATCGTGCCGCGCGGCACGGGGCGTCCCGGAATTTCCGCCTCGAGGAACATGCCTTCGTAAAGGGGCGTGCCGGAAAGCGCGGCGACGGAGACATATACCGGCAGCGTCTGGCTTCGCTGATCGACCGAACCGCCGACACGGAGGATGCGGCCGGTCCACGAAGCCTCGCTCTCGCGCGCTCTCAGCTGTACCGGCCGATCGCGGTCTATCCATGGGATATCGGAAGCGGGCACGGGCAGTTCGAGTTCCAGGTCCTGCAGGCTGATCACCTCACCGAGCACGGCTCCGGCACGTGCCGTGGATCCGCGTCGCAGTGCGGTGCTGACGACGGCGCCGTCGAAGGGGGCGACGATACGGTGTTTGCTGACGGTTATCTCGAGGTTGCGGGCCGCGTAATAGAGCTTGTAGACATTGAAGCGGGTCAGCAGCAGCTTGATTTTCCTGTTCTGCGCCTCCGGCAGCTCCGCGAGCGGAGAATCGAAGCCACACCCGTCGAAATAGGATTGCCATACCTCGGCATGCGCCGGGAACTCGACCCGTATTTCCGGCAGAACGCTTGCCAGGGCATTGAGAAAGTCGCTCTTCGTGCTGTTGAGCGAAAGCTGCACCTGGCGGTCATCGATGCGCAGCAGAAGATCACCCTGCCGGAAGCGCGTGCCGGGTTTGAAGGGGACATCGCCGCTCTGCAGGACGCCGGCGACCTCGCTGATCAGCTGCACGGGGTCCGAGGAGGTGAGCTTCCCGAGCGCGGTAATGGTGGTCGGTGTTTCCGCCATGCGGATGACGTCGGCGGCGACCGATTTCGGAGGCTTTGCCTGTGTCCGCCGCGCGGGTTCTTCCTTCATCCCTGCGAGAAGCTGCATGATGATGAAGCCGACCGCGAATATGGCCAGAGGAATTACATAGAAAATGCGTTTTTTCATGCGCTGAACTCCGCGCTTCCGGATCGTGATGAATCGGTGAGTGTGCGCTCCGGCACAGAGACAGAACACGCACGGTACAGGAAAGGGTTTCACCAAAAAAAAAGGACCCGGCCGGGTCCCGTGAGGCATGTCGTTACGCCCAGTAGCGTCTTGTCAGCCATCGGTCGAAGGAAGCGCTGCCGCTGCCCATGATTATGACCACGAGAGCGAGTCCGACGGCGAGCAGGTGGTACTCCCAGCCTTCACCTTCCTGCATGCCCGACCAGTTCATGAAGAAACCGAACGCTGCATGCTTGAGGGCGACCGCGCCGATCATGATGACGGCGATGAAAGCGGCCATGAAGCGTCCGAAGACACCGAATATCAATGCAGCCGCTCCGAGCGTTTCTGCGGCGATGACGAGGACGCCGACGACCGGAGGGATGCCCATACCCCCGAACGCCTCCAGTGAAGCAAGCAAGCCCTTGCCCCCGAAGCAGCCGAGGGCCTTCTGCAGTCCATGGGGAAGAATGGCGATGCCGAGAAAAATGCGTGCGATCAGTCCCGCAGCGTGATTATCGGTGAATATGACCTGTGTCATGGGAGATCTCCTCTGATAGTGTGCCGCGTTTTCTGCAGGTACCGGTCCATGACAGGGACCGGCGATGCCATTCGCGTATACGCGCCGGTCAACCGGCAGGACGGAGAAGGACGGGTACTTTTCGGCGTGGACGGGGGAAAAGTAGGGGTTGGAAGCTTCAGGCGCAAGTCGCACGATCGAACAGACACGTGCGGGGACTATGATGCGTTTTGTGAATATCGTATTTTGGGGATGAAATCCTGACCAGTGGATACATGGCGCATATGAAGAATCTCTCCTGTATGACGCGTTACGGGCGATGCCTGCGTGCCGCGGAGCGCATCGTCTTCCATCTCCCAATGATCATCGGACTGTTCCTCCTCGATGTACGCCCTGTCCCGGCGCAGCATTGGCCGCTGGAGAGTGGGTACACATATCTCAGGCTCGGCTTGAACAGTTTTCGCGGTGATGCATACTTCGGCAGGACAGGAGGAGAAATTCCCCTGCAGCGTATAGAGGAGAATACCTGGAAGTTTTACAGCGAATACGGCTATTCCCGCTTCGTCACTGGAATAGTCAGCGTACCTGCCTTCCGCACCCTGCTCGTGCAGGAGTCTGCCGACGCACCCGTCAACAGGGTCGAAGCACCCGGGGATATTGAGCTCGGCCTGCGAATCGGCATCTTCCCGGGGGAGCACGATGCAATACTGCTGACAGGCATCTTCGGAATTCCACTCGGAGAAACCGCAAGCAGGGAAGGACTGTGGTCGGGGGACGATGAATTCGATCAGACCCTGCTGCTGGGCTACGGCCACTATTTCGAGGCGCTTTCTGCACGACTGAGTATACAGGGCGGGTATCATTTTCGCAGCGACGGGTACAGCGACGAAGTGCTCGTGAACGGAAGACTGGAACTGCGACCGCTTCATTTTCTCGAGCTCCGGCTGCACGTGCGCTACCTGGAGTCCCAGGAAAACGGGGACCCCGGATTCATTGGCGGAAAGTACGGTTTTTCCAGCAATGACCGCCGCTTTCTCATGTACGGTCCGGAAATCGCCCTGTGGATCACACGCGGCTTCGGTATCAACACCTCGGTGCTTGCGATGACGGGCGCACGAAACATGCCCTCGGCCGCGGTCTTTTCCGCCGGACTCTTCCTTCTCG
>JAVVFP010000397.1:0-3524 GCA_032250495.1 Bacteroidota bacterium
CGCTGGTTCCGCGGCGCAGCGCCTCGCGGTCGAGTTCGCTGCCTTCCCGGACGTAGTGACTCACGTCGGCGATGTGTACGCCGAGCACGTAGTTGCCGTCGTCGTCCATACGCAGGGAAACCGCGTCGTCGAAATCCTTGGCGTCTTCCGGGTCGATGGTGAAGAGTTCCTCACCGCGAAGGTCGAGGCGGTTCCGCAATTCCCCGGGTGGTATTTCCGCGGGCAGTCCGTGGGCCTCATCCACCACTGCCTCGGGGAAGTCCATGCTCAGACCATAGCGCCGGGCCAGGGCCAGCATTTCGACTTCCGCCCTGCCGGTCTTGCCCAGTACTTCGACGATCTCTCCTTCCAGGCCGAGGTGGCGACGGGTGTCTGCCAGGAGACGCACGACAACCTTGTCATCTTCGCGCGCATCGCCGAGGCTGCGTCGTCCGACGGCGATATCGCCCTCGATGTCCCTGTCGTCCGCATCAACGTACCAGAGCTTTCCGAGCTGCTTGAGCGTACCTACGATCAGGCGCTCCTCGCGCACGGGGTCGCTCTCTTCGCGGCGTATCATCCATCGGCTGCCCTTGAGCCGCACGATGCGGTCGGCTTCCTGCAGTTCGCGCAGGACATCCTTGAGTTGTTGGTAGGCGGGACCCTGTTTCGGGAGATCCAGGTGGCGCGCCAGTTCTTTCGTTTTATACGCCCGGCCTGCTTCTTCCTGAAGGAGTGCCATGACGCGTTGCTGTAATGTCTGTTTCACGTTAAAATGAGAATCGTTGTAAAATTTTGAGTTCCCAGACGGAATACTCCGTCGGCTGGGATGGATTGTCTATTCCCGTATGCGTGGTGATGCGGGAGACCTGTATCACCTGGTTGAGCCAGGGGACGCCGACAATGCGGCTGAGGGGGAATTCGACCGTGAGGTTCGAACTGCGGATATTGTTGATTTTTCCATCATACGTGATAATGGACTGACCGATCTCGCTGGTGAGTTTCACGCGGGAATTCTCCGTTCCGATGCCGGAGAAGTCGATGCGCTTGATGACATCCTCGAGGCCGAGCCTGTTGAAAAGCTGTGTAACGGCCGTCGAGGCGAGCGAGGAGCCGAGCTGGTTGACCAATTCCGGCGACTTTGCGGCGAGCGAACTGCTCTGTCCCTCGTTGGCGGAAATGTCACTGGCGAAAACGCCGAACAGGAGGAAAGATGAGGCGTCGGACTGCACGTCGCCCGCCGCGGCCACCGGCTCGCCGTCGACCGCATCCCAGCGGAGATCCCAGTCGAGCTTCGGCTTGTTCTTTGTCCCTGTGATGTTCAGGACGACATAGACCTTGCGGTTGACCTCCATTTCCGGATTCGTGTAGTAATCCGAATACACCGCCTGCAGATCGAGATCCGGGTTCATCGGATCCCGGGTGAAGTAGAGGGAGCCGTCGGCGGACAGGCGTTTGCCGAGGAAGAGAAAACTGGATTCCGGTCCCAGCTGCACCTCACCGACGAATGTCATCCCGTCCCCGCCGAAACTGCTGACTTTCAGGTCGTCGAATTCCAGGGCCGCGTTGAGTTCCTCCTGCAGCACTGAAAACGGGATACGCACGACCAGGCGTCCGTCCGTACTGAGACGCAGGTCATAGGACAGTCCCTCGAGCACGGAACGCTCCGGCTTCTCCGGCACACCGCCGTCACCGTCGCCGCGCTCGGCCATGCGGCCAAACCTGCCCGTCGAAAGGGAACTGACCACCTGCGTGGTGGTATCGTCCACGACGACGTACTTGATGCCGCTGTACTCATTGACTCCGCCCCCGTTCTCCTGGAGCGGGAAGGTCAGGTTGCCCTGCTCGACGACGAGATTCCCCGTCAGCCGGGACCGGTCCAGCCGCCCGGTGTAGGTCAGCTCGTTCGCCCCCGTGCCGATATAGAGGTCGCCGTAAAGCGACCGCAGGGATGAACGTGAGGCGGGCTGCAGCACCTTGAGTTTCCCTTCCACCGCGAGATCGAATTCGTCAATGGCGAACGCCTCTGTGGAAATGCTGCCACTGGCCGACATCCGTCCCTCGGGCCAGTCGGAAGAGACATTCTCGATCGTGGCCTTGACGATGCGGATGTTCTGCTCAATCGCCTCGATGCGAAGATTGAGCAGGTATTCCATGTTGTTGTAGACGAAGCGCCCCTTTGCATTGCTGATAGTGATATAACCTTCGAACGAGGGTTTTTCCGCGGTGCCGGATACCGTGACGTCCCCGTAAGCGCTCCCTTTGAGCGGAGAAAAGAAGCCGAGGAAGTCCTCGATCAGCGCAAGCGGGAATTCCCTCATTTGCAGGCGAAGACTTGCCTCCGTCTCTTCCCTGGCATCAACGGGTTCTTCCTCACTGAACGAGATATGGGCCGGAACCGTTCCGGAAAGGAAAAACACCTTCTCCTGCGTCTCATCCGACTTTTGATAATCGAGTTCGGAATAGAGCTCGAGCTGACGATCGAAATAGCGTGCCTCCAGGACGAGTTCCCCGAAGTGCATGCCGCGGTACCCGAGGCTGTCGATATAAACCTCTGCCGCCATCAGGGGCTCCGCGTCACTGCCGCCCAGCGTTGCTTCCACGAACGCGAGGCCTCCGAAGCTGCGGTTCTCCCGCGCCTCCGGCCGTCCCGTGGTGAAATACTCTACCATACTGACGTCGAGACTGTCACCGTAAAGCGTGAACTCGTTGTCTCCCCCGAAACTCCGTTCCCCGGTCAGCGCGAGACGCATGGCACCCTGGCGCAGAGTGAAATGCTCCAGCGCGATACCGGAGGAATCGATGCGGAAGCGGACGGGACGCTCGTTGCGCCAGTCTTCCTCGAGATACAACAGCCGCAGGATGGGAAATTGGACGTCGAAACCGTAGTCACGGAATTGCGCGACGGCCTGCAAATCGAGCTGCAGGAGCGTATCCACCATGCTGCGGACGCGCAGTGTGGGACGTCCCGCGGCGTAATCGAAATCCACCGCGGTTCTGCTCAGTCGCAATCCGTTCAGATGCATGTCCGCGGCGGTGAAGCGCAGTTCGGCGGTGACATTCTTCAGGGGGTCCTCGAGCTGGAGGTTGCGAATATCGTAGTTGCAGCGCACGCCGGCCGCGAGCAGTGTCTGCGTGCTGTCGACCAGGTAGAAGTCACTGAGCTGCAGCTGACCGTCAACCGAGAAGCCGTCATTTCCTCCGTGGATATTGCCGCGATACGTGCCGCGGACGAGGAAGGTGCTGGCGTTGAAATAGCGCGCGATGCGCTCCGGGTTCTTGAGCGTGATACTGTAGAACGCGTCCATGAACGCCGCGGTGTCGCCCGCGGCAGCCGACTGCCCGACTGCTTCGGTGGCTGACGGGACGGCGGTGTGTTCTTCCGCGGCGGTACCACTGTCCGACGCGAAGGAGAACTGCGCCAGGGCTGCCGAGAGCGAATCAACCTGCAGGGAGAAATAATCGAAGAAGCGGGGAAAATCGAAGCGTCCGTCGATGCGTGCGTCGGCGTACTGCGACTGCAGCAACAGGTATTCCGCATCGTC
>JAVVFP010000398.1:0-3492 GCA_032250495.1 Bacteroidota bacterium
TGCTGCCGCCGTTTCATGCGCTGCCTCCCCCGTCGCGCCGCTTCCTTCCGCGCCGTGTCCTTCCGCGCCGCTTCGTGCCAGTATGTCCGCAGTCAGTGCCGCGAGCAGCGCGCTGCGGTCCGCCGCATTCAGCGCGATACGTTCGTCCGCGTTGCTGCCGGTCAGTGACAGGCGTCCCTCGACCTGCACGTGGTGGGACATCCGTCCCTCGTCCGCTTCGCGTGCGTTGCGCCATGCGGCGGCGTGTTCGACGGGGGAAAGCCAGGTTCCGAGAAAATCCGCATCGAAGCACAGCAGCATGTCCGCGCGATCAATATGCATGCGGGGCAGCACACGGCGACCGAAGGCCTCTTCATGTGCGTCGAGCATCGCCGACAGCGACACGGCGTCGTACATGACATGCCGCGCGTCGGGGAAGTCCGCCAGCAGCCGGTCTATTTCCTGCTGCAGGGTGGGACTCGTGACGGTGCTGCTCAGCAGCCGAACGCGGCCGCCGCGCGCACGCGTTTCGGCAAGCATGCGGCGCACCGCCGCATCCGCTTCCTCGCAGCTGACTTCGCTGTCCGCGAGCCACGGCCTGCGCAGTCGCCGGGTGTCGTAGAGTCCCAGCAGCGCCGCCTGTCCCGCCGCACACAGTCCCCCGCGCGACAGCGGGTGCTGCGGGTTTCCTTCGATTTTCACCGGCCTGTTGTCCCGCGTCCTCAACAGCACGCCGCAGCCCGCGCTGCAGGTCGCACAGGTGCCGGCATACCAGGTGGACGTTCCGGGTGTGACTTCCGGATCGAGACGCAGATGCGGCACGATGTCCTCTTCAGGCGCGCGCTGACAGCCGGTCGTCACGGCGGCGACGGTGAAGCCGGCGATCTTGAGGAAGGAACGCCGGTCGATGGTGAAGCCGGCTTTCGCCGTCTGGGACGCTGCTGATGTTTCTCTTGTTTTCATGGTCATGCTATGATGATACTGACGAAAGATCGCTGGCTCTTGCAGACTTCCGCGGATACGCTGCGGCTCTCCGCATGCGTGGAGAAAGAATCAATAGTGACACCCGACGCAGTCGGTGGGCGCGTTGACCGCCTGTCCACCGATGCCGTCGGCGTTGGATTGCCGGTGACAGTTGACGCACCAGCCCATGGAGAGATCCTCCACCTGGCGGACGCGCTCCATGGTCTCCACGGGACCGTGGCAGGACTGACAGTCCACTCCCGCCGTGACATGCGCGCGGTGATCGAAGTACACGAAATCGGGCAGCTGATGTATGCGTATCCAGCGTATCGGCTGCGGCGTTGTTCCGTCCCCGGGCGACCCGTCGCCGGGCGTTCCTTCCATTGTGGGACTGCCTGGCACTGAGGGATTGTTCGCGACGCCGAGGGCGTCGTAGAGGGGACGCAGGGCGGACGAGATGATGCGTTCGGCTTTTCTGCCCTGTTCTTCCGCCAGGCGGTCTTCTTCGCGGACGGCGGCGATGGGTGCGGTGATGAAGCCGTGGCAGTTCATGCAGACATTCATCGGCGGCACGCCCGCATTGCGGCTGCGTTCGGCGCCGAAGTGGCAGTAGAGGCAGTCGATACCGAGTTCTCCCGCGTGCAGGCGATGCGAGTACGGCAGCGGCTGCGCCGGTTCGTAGCCCTGGTTGTTGCCCGGAAGGTTCACCGACTGCAGGGCCGACTGTCCGAGTGAGAGCAGGGCGAGCAGAATTCCGGTGACGAGTATGGTCGTTATGATGCGTGTGTTTGTCATGGCGGGGACCTAACAGGATATTTCCGCGTTTTTGCGGGCGTAATACCACCAGTTGACGACGAGACAGCTGACATAGTAGGCGGCGAAGCCGTAGAGCGCGTACTCGGCGTGACCGGATTGTATTTGCGCACCGAATATTTTCGGGATGATGAAGGCGCCGTATGCCGCCACGGCCGATGTCCATCCCAGGACGGGACCGGCCTGCGCGGGTTCGAAGATGATGGGGACCATGCGGAACGTGGAACCGTTGCCGACGCCCGTGGCGATGAAGAGCACGAGAAAGGCGGCCAGGAAGGGCGGGAAATATGCTTCCGGCGTCGCTGCCTCACGTGCGAGCTGCACGGTCACGGCCACTGCCACGGCCGCCGCGATCATGACCACGGTGTCCCAGTGCGTGACACGTGCACCGCCCCATTTGTCGGACAGCCAGCCGCCGAAGGGACGCGCGAGCGAGCCGACCAGCGGACCCAGCCAGGCGTAGGCCAGGGGGTCGGGTGCGGCGGCATTCGTCGTGCCATCGGCGAGGCTGCCGAAGACGTCCTGTATCAGCTTGGGAAAGGCGGCGGAGTAACCGATGAAGGAGCCGAAGGTCATCACATACAACCAGGTCATGACCCAGGTGTGCTTGCGGCGGAAGATGGCATACTGCGTCGCCAGGCTGGCGCGCACCGTCGCGGGTGTGAACGTCCGCATCAGCAGCAGCGTCAGCAGCACCGTCAATGGCAGCACGATCCACATATTCCATTCCAGCCAGAGCAGGAGTGCGAGTCCCGCACCCGCCGCCGTGAGTCCGAGCAGCAGCAGCCAGAGCGCCTTGGCCATGCCGACGAGGGCGGAGCCGCGAAAATGCATCGGCAGGTTATTCATGCCGAAAAAGGTGAGCGCGCTGAGCAGCAGCAGCGCAGGTATCCAGACGAAGCCGGAGTTCTGCACGTACACCGGCGTGCCTGCCGACTCTTCGGCCGCGGGAGGCAGGGGAATGCCTTCGCCGGAGAAGGCGCCCAGCAGTGCGACGCCCATGATGGCCGGCAGAAGGACCTGCATCACGCTCACGCCGAGATTGCCCAGTCCCGCGTTCACTCCGAGCGCCAGTCCCTGCCTGCGTTTCGGGAAGAAAAAGCTGATGTTGGACATCGAGGAGGCGAAGTTGCCGCCGCCGAGGCCCGAGAGCGCCGCCGCGACGACGAAATAGATGTACGGCGTCTGCATGTCCTGCAGCGCGAAGCCGGTCAGCGCCGCGGGCAGCAGCAGCAGCGTCGTGGTGAGGAAGATCACGTTGCGGCCGCCGGACATTGCGATCAGGAAGCTGTTAGGTATGCGCAGCGTCGCACCGCTGAGTCCCGCGACAGCGGGCAGCATGTACAGCTGTTCGGTCGTGAAGGGGAAGCCGAGGTTCTGCATCTGCACGATGATGATCGACCAGTACAGCCAGACCGCAAAGGCCAGCAGCAGTGCAGGAACGGCGATCCACAGGTTACGATCGGCGATGCGCCGGCCTTCCCGCGCCCAGAACCCCTCGTCCTCAGGCGTCCATGTCTCTATCCGCTTCATGCCCGCACCTCCGCATGCATTTCCCTTCCACTCCCGTTGTCTGCATCGTCGATGCGCCGACTCAGTTCCGGCGCCTTGCGTCGCATCATCCTGCGCACGACGCTGTGCATCCAGAGATGGCAGACGAGGGTGATGGCGAACAGCAGCATCCAGGCCGTGGTCCATATGCCCGTGCCTTTGAGCAGGTAGCCGAAGATGATGGGC
>JAVVFP010000399.1:0-3446 GCA_032250495.1 Bacteroidota bacterium
CGACGGACGACGCATGGAGGAACTGTACTACGAAATACTCTCCACCGTCAAGCAGAAAGTCGGCATTCCCGTCGCACTGAAAGTCAGTCCCTACTTCTCATCCCTTCCCAACGTGGCGGTGGAATTCGGGCGGCGCGGACTCGACGGACTCGTCCTCTTCAACCGCTTCACCCAGCCGGATATCGACATCCACGCCCTCTCGCTGAAAACCACGTTCTCGTTCAGTACCGGCGACGAAATGCACCTGCCGCTGCGATGGACCGCGCTCATGTCGCATTACCTCCCGTATGACATCTGCGCGACAACAGGCGTCAAAACCGCGGAAGATGTGATAAAACTGCTGCTCGCCGGCGCTTCCTCCGTACAACTCGCTTCCGTTCTCTATAATGAGGGACTTGAGAGCATCGCCCCCATGGTCGCCGGTATCGAGAAATGGATGCAGGACAAGGGCTTCGAAAGCGTTGCGGACTTCCGCGGGAAACTCAGCTTTCACCGCGCCGAGGACGCCGCACAATACCTGCGCGCCCAGTTCATGGAAAAGATTTCCGAGGTGGAATGACAGGGAACTGATCCCGCTTCCCGGCAAACCTTCCCCGGTCATCCCGTCCATTCGACGGGATGACCTTTTTTTTCCAAATCACTTCCATGGGACTTGACAAAACTGCAATCCCTGATTATTTTGGAAGTGCTTCCACAATAATCTGCAGCCACGGCACCCCTAACGGAGGAAAGTTTGGGCGTAACCATATATGACATCGCCAGGGAAGCCAACGTTGGCGTTGGAACCGTTTCCAGGGTATTGAACAATCACCCTTCTGTCTCCGAGAGCACGCGGAAGCAGGTGATTGAAGTCGCACAGCGCCTGGATTACCGTCCCAATGCCTCGGCACAGCGCCTGGCGCGCCGCAAGAGTCGTACCATCACGGCCATCATGCCGTACATCACCAATTACTTCTTCGTCGAGCTTCTCGGCGGAATACAGGACGCACTCTTCGAGCGGGATTACGATCTCCTGCTCTACGGTGTCAACCATCCGAAGCAGATCGAGGTGTATCTGCAGCGTTCGCTGCGGGCGGGACATTCGGACGGCATGCTCATCGCATCGATCGATCTTCCGCCGGACTACACGCAGAAATACCTGAAGAACAATTTTCCCATCATTCTTCTCGACCGCTTCAACGAGAATTTCGACTCCTTCTTCGTCGAGAACGTAGAGGGCGCCCGCGCTGCGACCGAGTATCTCGTTACGCTTGGACATACGCGCATCGCCATGATCACCGGCATGCCGGATTCCACTCCGGCGCGCGAGCGTTCCGCGGGATATCTCGCCGCACTCTCCGTCCACGCTCAAGTGGAGAACGCGGGCATTTATCATCCCGAGCATGAGTCGAAGAACGACGGCTACAGCAAGGACGGCGGCTACGAAGTCATGCGGCATATCCTCGCGATGCCGGAGCAGCGCATGCCCACGGCGGTGTTCGTTGCCAGCGACATACAGGCGTTCGGTGCGATGCACGCGCTGAAGGAAAGCGGGGGTTCCTGCCCGGAAACAATGTCCATCGTCAGCTTCGACGACATAGAACTGGCGCATTACTATGGACTGACCACCATGCATCAGCCCATCCGCAAGATGGGCGTACTGGCGACCGACCGGCTGTTTTCCCGCATGGACGACAGCACGCTCGATCCGCTGCATCGCCGTTTCACTCCCGAACTGATCATTCGCAGGACTGCCGGACCTCCCCCTTCGCGGATCGGCGCCATGTAACTCCATTCGCAAACACTGAGCGATGAAGATCATGAAACGATGGTATGCCATTCTCCTCCTGCTCCTTTTCCCCGTCACGGCCATCGCGGGCTCGACGGGAAAAATCGCCGGTAAAATCGTCGACGCCCGGACCGGGGAGGGAATCCCCGGCGTCAACGTCATTCTCACGGGAACGACACTCGGGGCCGCCAGCAACCTCGACGGTGAATACAGCATCATCAATGTGCCGCCCGGCACCTACGAGCTCAAGGCCACCGCCATCGGATATGCCCCGGTCACCGTGCGCGACGTCAGGGTGAATATCGACCTGACCACGCGCATCAACATCGAACTCGGGGAAACCGTGCTCGAGCTCGAGGAAGAAGTCGTGATCACGGCGACGCGTCCCCTCGTGCGCAAGGATCTCACCGCGTCCACCGCAGTGGTCGGAAGCGAGGAAATCGAGGCGCTGCCGGTGACCGAGGTCAGCGAGGTGCTCAACCTTCAGGCGGGCTACATCGACGGCCATGTGCGTGGCGGCCGCCAGGGAGAGGTCGCGTACTGGATAGACGGCGTCCCCGTCACCGACGTGTATGACGGCGGAACCGTGGTCGAGGTGAACAAAAACCAGGTACAGGAACTGCAGCTGGTCAGCGGTGCCTTCAACGCGGAATACGGCCAGGCTCTTTCCGGTATCGTCAACATCGCGACCAAGGACGGAAGCAACGAGTTCAGCGGCAGCTTCGGTACCTATTTCGGGGACTATGTCAGCGGGGAGTCCGACATCTTCCTCGGCATCGACGAGGTCGAGCCCTTCGCCATCTCGAATTTCGACATGTCGCTCAGCGGTCCGGTGCTGCGGGATGTCGTCTTTTTCACGGTCAACGGACGCATCAACAACTTCGGCGGCTGGCTCAACGGCGAGCGCCGATACAATCCTTCCAACGTCGCCTACATCGACAGTGCAGGACAGTTTGTCGAAAGCCGGAACCCGGAAACCGGTCTCGGAGACGGCAGTGTGGTGGAAATGAACAGCAGTGAGAAATTCTACGGCCAGGCGAAGCTGAACTTCCACCTCACGAAGGGGATCAAGCTCTGGTATCAGTACATACACGACGACGTCAATTACCAGGACTACAACCGCTACTTCGTGTTCAACCCGGACGGCAATCCGACCAATTACCGTCTCGGCCAGACGCACCTCGCCCAGCTGACGCATCTGCTTGCCGACAACACGTTCTACACGCTCGCCTTGTCCCTGTTCGACAAGAATTTCCAGCGCTATGTCTATGAAGATCCCTTCGACGACCGCTACGTGCACCCCAACCTGCTGACGGCGATCACCCCGTACAGCGCGGCCACGGGAGGAGTGGACATGACACATTTCGAGCGCAATACGTCGACGCTCGTCGGGAAATTCGACATCACCAGCCAGGTCACGCAGCAGCATCTGCTCAAGGCCGGCGTACAGCTGAGCAGCCACGAGCTGTATTTCAACAGCATCGCGCTGCGTCCCGTCGCGGAGCGCTCGGACTTCGATCCGGCGAGGGACGATCCCTTCGTGGGGACGCGCATCCTCGACGTCAGTACCATCTACCACGATGAATACACCAGGAAGCCGATGCAGCTGGCAGCCTATGCGCAGGACAAAATGGAGATCGACGACCTGATCATCAACCTCGGCATCCGACTCGACGTG
>JAVVFP010000400.1:0-3443 GCA_032250495.1 Bacteroidota bacterium
GGTTGTCGCCGAAAAAGGATTGGAGCAAGGATTCCATAAATGTTCCGTGCTGAATGGGCTGTTTATCTGTCGGTTTCGCCGAGAACGATGTCCACGCTGCCGAGTATGGCGACGAGATCGGCGACCAGCTGACCGCGGGAAATCTCGTCGATCACGCTCAGGTTGACGAAGCTCGGAGCGCGGACTTTGACGCGGAAGGGATTGGCGGATCCGTCGGAGACGACGTAGTAGCCGAGTTCCCCGCGGGGATTCTCGACGCGCGTGTAGATTTCACCTTTCGGGGGACGCACCCGCTTGGGAATGGCCTCCGCGATATCGCCTGCGGGCATGCTCTCGAGCGCCTGCTCGATGATTTTGCAGCTTTCCTCCATCTCCCAGACGCGCACCATGTGGCGGTCCCAGCAGTCGCCGACCGTGCCCACATCACCGTTGCCGACGCACACCTTCCAGTCGAAGCGGTCGTAAATGGAGTAGGGATCGTCGCGGCGCAGGTCGAAATCCACGCCGGAGCCGCGGAGCATCGGCCCGGAGCAGCCGTAGCTGACTGCCACGTCCACGGGAAGCACACCCACGTTCGCAGTGCGCTCGATGAAAATCTTGTTGTAATTGAGCAGGTTGTTGACCTCGGTGATGGTCGGCCGGAACACCTTGATGAAATCCGCCACCTCCTTCTCGAAGCCCTCGTGTACGTCGTGCGAGAGTCCGCCCACCCACATGTAATTGTAGAGCAGGCGCGCGCCGCAGGTTTTTTCGAAAATGTCGAGGATGTACTCGCGGTCGCGGAAGCAGTAAAGGAAAGGCGTAAAGGCGCCGATGTCCATGCCGAAAGTGCCGATGGCCACGAGATGGGAGGCGATACGCTGCAGCTCGGCCATGATGACGCGGATGTACTCGACGCGCTCGGGCACCTCTATTCCCATCAGCCGTTCGACGGCGAGGGCGAAACCGTGGTTGTTGTTCATCGACGCGAGGTAGTCCATGCGGTCGGTGTAGGGGATGACCTGCGGGTAGGTCATCGCCTCGGCGTGCTTCTCGAAGCAACGGTGCAGGTAACCGAGATGCGGGATCACCTTGACGACCACCTCTCCGTCGAGTACCAGCTCGAGGCGCAGCACACCGTGCGTCGACGGATGCTGGGGTCCCATGTTCAGAACCAGTTCGTCTGTTTTCAGTCGGCCGGACTCGATGTCGGCGCGCAGATCCTCTAACATTTCACTCATAGAAGAAACATCCTGATCAGTAAGGGACTTTCATGCCGTTGTAGAATTCCGGGACCTCATAGTCCTTGCGCAGGGGATATCCCTCCCAGTCATACGGGAGCAGGATGCGGCGCAGGTCGCGGTGTCCGTCGAAAATGATGCCGATCAGATCATAGGCCTCGCGCTCATGCCAGTCGGCGATGCGCCACACTTTCTCCACTGTGGGAATATGCGGATCGTCCGCCTGCACGATCACCTTCAGCGTGAGCTTGTGTCCGAGAGAAAGCGAATGCAGGTGGTACACCGCCTGCAGACTGCCATCGCCGCCGTCCACCCCGCTCAGGCACATCAGCGAATCAAAACGCAGCGCCTCGTCGTCCCGCAGCTGCAGGGCCACGTCACGTATCCCCTCGCGGGCGACGATGATGCACGGCACTTCTTCATCGAACAGCAACTCCACTTCGGGGAAAAGCGTCGAGAGGAAGTCGAATATTTGTTTGGTTTCCATGGCTCTGTGGGATTGGGTTGTGTCCGTGAACATGGAGACGCGCGGGGGAGCCGGGCTCAGGCCTTCTCTCCCACCGGGGCGCCCTTTTCCTTGACCAGGGTGAAATTGCGGACCTTTTCCTGCAGCCGCATCCACCCTTCCAGCAGGGCTTCGGGACGGGGAGGACAGCCCGGAATGAAGACGTCGACGGGTACGACGCGATCAACGCCCTTGAGCACGTGATAACCGTGCTCCCAGTAGGGTCCGCCGCAGTTCGAGCAGCTTCCCATCGAAACGACGTAACGGGGTTCGGCCATCTGCTCGTAGAGCCGCTTGACGCGCGTGGCCATCTTGAGCGTGACGGTGCCGGCGACGATCATCACGTCGCACTGCCGGGGACTCGGCCGCGGCAGCACGCCGAAGCGCATGATGTCATTGTGCGAGGCGCTCGCCGCCATCATCTCGATGGCGCAGCAGGCCAGGCCGAAGGACATCTGCCACAGCGAGCAGAGACGCGCCCAGTTCAACACCCCTTCTACAGATGATATGACAATGTTGCCGTCGTCGAATTGCTTGTCGAGAAGACCCATGAATACTCCTTTCGTTCTCAGTCAGCCTGTGTCGCGGGGGCGGGACCACCCGGGGAAACCGCCTCTCCTCCCGGTGCGGGCGCACGGCGCAGCGCTGCGCGGTCCACGAGCGCATCCAGCTTCGGCAACCGCTGCTGCGGACGCACCCACTCGAGATCGCCCTTTCCCCAGAGATAGAAATCCGCGAGGAAGAGGATGACGATGAAAATGGCGCCGGCGACATATGCGAACATGCCGAGCTTCTGGAAAACGATGGCCCAGGGAAAAAGGACGACCAGTTCGACGTCGAAGAGAATGAAGATCAGCGCAACGACGTAGAAGCGGATGTTGAATCGCATCCACTGCGGACCGATCGGATCCTCGCCGCATTCGTAGGGCAACGTCTTTTCGTCGGTGGGATTGTGCGGACGGAGAATTTTCGCGACGAGCAGGCCGCCCGCAACAAAAACCAGCCCCAGGATGATGAAGATCAGGGCTTTACCAAATTCTGTCAGCATTTGTCAGTATCAGTAGTTGCTAAAGACAAAATATCTTGGACAAGCTAGGAAAAAATTGCGGAAACATCAAATAATACCGAGTAATAAATCTCATACCCTGATTCTCGACTCACGGAAACAACTCCCTCGCCGCACGGGGCTGCTGACCGTTGAACGGAGGGTACTCGTCGACGAGCAGCAGCATGTAGGCGTCGATGCGCGCGACATAGATCAGCCAGGCGTGAACGATGTCGAACTGCCATGCCGCCATGCGGCCCAGCAGCAGGACGGTCCAGAACTGGAAAAACTGTACGAGGCCGACCACGAAGGCGAAACCGATGGCGTAGAACAGGTGCGGGAGCATGAGCAGGAGGCGGAAGAACACGCTCGCGCGGGAGAGCCGCGGGGGAAAATCGACGTGCACGCGCACCGGATGCGCGCCCTCTCCCCCTCCGAAAGGTGGGTAATGATCGGCCAGTACGAGAAGATACGCACCGAGACGGCTGCGGTAGCGAAGATAGCCCTGCAGGAAACGCCAGAGTCCGCGTGGATGTCGGCCGGTAATCACGATGGCGACAAAGGAACACAGTTGCACGACCGAGGCGGCAAGGTGGTAGCACAGGCCCCAGAACAGGTGTGGGACCAGCAGCAGAGGCCGGAAAAGCAGGACCAGACGCGAAGATGCAACGGG
>JAVVFP010000006.1:0-20343 GCA_032250495.1 Bacteroidota bacterium
CCGCGTGCTCGGCATCCCGCTGAATATCGTCGAGTCCATCACCAAGCACATCCCGGTGAAGATGGGCAAGGTGCAGCCGCTGCGCTTCGTCTTCGGACTGGAAAAGGACGAATCGAAAAAATGGACCCCCATCAAGGAACTCGAGTGGGTGGCGAAAAGCGACGATCCGAAAATGCGGCAGCTCGTCAAGTATTCGGTGATTCTCGAAGGACTCAACCGCAATGTCGGCATGCATGCCGCGGGCGTTGTGATCGCCCCGAGCGACACCAGTGATTACGTTCCCCTGTACAAGACGCCCAATACCGAGCTGATGACGCAGTACAACATGGGAGATCTCGAGGACGCCGGCCTGCTGAAAATGGATTTCCTGGGACTTATTACGCTCAGTGTCATCGATCGCGCACTCAAGCTGGTCAGGCAGACGAAGGGTGAGGAAATTGATATCGAGATAATTCCGCTCGACGATGAAAAGACCTTTGCCATGATCGGGGAAGGGCATACCGTCGGCGTGTTCCAGTTCGAATCCTCCGGCATGCGCGAATATCTCTCGAAACTCAAGCCGCGCTCCATCGACGATCTCGCCGCGATGAACGCGCTCTACCGCCCGGGTCCGATGGAATTCATCGGCGACTTCATCGATCGCAAATTCGGCCGGCAGAAAATCGAATACCTGCACCCGGCCATGGAGCCCATTCTCAAATCCACCTACGGCATCATCGTCTTCCAGGAGCAGGTCATGCAGCTGGCGGCGGAAATCGCGGGCTTCACACTCGCGCAGTCCGACATCATGCGACGCGCCATGGGGAA
Source organism: Bacteroidota bacterium (assembly GCA_032250495.1). Lineage (GTDB taxonomy): Bacteria > Bacteroidota > Ignavibacteria > SZUA-365 > SZUA-365 > BM516. Next base: position 808 of record JAVVFP010000006.1, read on the forward strand.
AAAGAAAGCGGATGTCATGGCACAGCAGCGCGTGGCCTTCGTCGACGGCGCAGCGGAGAGGGGAATCTCGAAGAAGGTGGCGACCGAAATCTTCGACATGATCGACAAGTTCGCCAATTACGGCTTCAATAAATCCCACTCCGTCGCCTACTCCATTCTCGCCTATCAGACCGCATGGCTGAAAGCCAACCACACCTCGGAATTCATGGCCGCCCTGATGACGGCGGAAATGGCGAAGACGGATAAAATCGTTCTTCTCATCGACGAGTGCCGGAAACTGGGCATCGAGGTGCTGCCGCCGGACGTGAATGAAAGCTTCGTCGATTTCAGCGTCAGTGAGGCGCGGATTCGCTTCGGACTCGCCGCAATCAAAAACGTCGGCGTCGGGGCGGTGGAAAGTATCGTCGAAGCACGGGAGAAAGACGGTCCCTTCATGTCACTTTTCGATTTCACCGAACGCGTAAACACGCGCGCCGTCAATAAAAAAACCATGGAAAGCCTCGTGCTCGCAGGAGCCATGGATTCGCTCGACGGCAACCGCGCCGAGCAGTTCAGCAGTATCGAAAGCGCCATCGCGCACGGACTGCAGAAACAGCAGGAAATGGAAATCGGACAGTCGAGCCTCTTCGACGACGTGACCGATGTTGAAACCGCCGCCTCCACGCAGCCCTCCCTTCACCGCCTGGAGGATTGGTCGGAGGCCGAAAAACTCGCCCGGGAAAAGAGCGTCCTGGGATTCTATGTTTCAGGTCACCCTCTTGAGCCCTGGCGCCTCGAGGTCGAAGCCATCGGCAATGTCGACATGGGTGCGGTGACCATGGATATCGATGGCAACACGGTCCGCGCCTGCGGTATCATCGCCGCACTGCGTACGAAGATCGACAAGCGCGGCCGCACCATGGCCTTCGTGACCCTGGAAGACTTTTCGGGCAAAGCCGACTGCCTCGTTTTCGCCGACGCCTACGAGCGTTCGATGACGCATGTCGCGGAGGACCGACCCGTGGTCATGACCGGCAAGGCCGAAGTCAGCGGTGATTCCCTCCGCATCGTGGCGGAGGAAATCACCGGCATCGGCCAGGCCATTCCCACTCTCGCGAAATCACTGATCATATCGATTTCCACCGTCTCCGCCACGCGCAAACAGATCAGGGACGGTATCGCCCTGCTCGAACAACACCGCGGCTCAGGGAATGCACCGTGCTTTTTTTATGTTAGCGATGGGAACGGCATGATCTGGAACCTTGTCAGTCGCTCGCTGCGCATACTCATCACGCGGGAGCTGCTTCTTGAACTCCGAACCATCTTTGGTGCATCAAACGTTCGAATATCACTCGAGACCTAATACCATCAGCGCAGGAGAATACCCGCATGAAACCCCTTGAAATCACTGACGCAAACTTCGCACAGGAAGTTGAGCAGTCCGACCTTCCCGTCCTCGTTGACTTCTGGGCCGTCTGGTGCGGTCCCTGCCGTATCATCGCCCCCGTCGTCGAGGAACTCGCCGGTGAATACGACGGCAAATTGAAAGTGGGCAAGCTCGACGTTGATAATAATCCCAACGTCGCGATGAAATACGGCATCCGCAGCATTCCTACGCTTCTCGTCTTCAAAGGCGGTGAAGTCGTCGATCGTATCGTTGGCGCCGTGCCCAAACAGGCCATAGAAGAAAAAGTCAAACCGCTGATGTAGCCAGCGCCGCAAGGGAACAACGGTTTGCGCGTCACCAGGCCTCCCCGGCTGGTGACGCGCTTTTTTTTCTCCGCCGACTCATATGCACCGTTTGTCTGCTATTCATTCATCATAATTCTTTTTTGCCTGAATCCCTGTCGGCACATTTTCTGTTTGCATTTTGACGGCGGCCCTCTGTAAATTATAAAACCTCGGAGTGTGTTTTCATGCTTCACACCGTTTCGCAGCGAACGTGTATCCCGCTGTGAACACCTGTTCAATCATCCGGACGCATCTGACCGTATTGAGCCGCAATCCGTAAAGTCTCCGGCCGCCAGGCCCGCCTGCAGAAGAGAATCCGAAAGATGTCTTGCTTGAAAAGGCATGTTTCCGATTTCCCGCAGCAGGTCACGGAGCAGTGCTCAGTCAGGCGATCCGCAATCGCTCACTCTGCAAGGAAGACACTGTGAAATTATTACGACTGTTCGCACTGCTTCCGATATTGCTTTTGATACTGCAGGGCTGTTCTTCTCTCGAACCCCTGCCGCGTTTCCGCACCTCCAGTACCTCTTTCGCCCCCGACCAGCTTCCCCTCGCAGAACGCTCGAGCATCGATCTCGTCGATCCCGCTGCAGTCGCTTCCTACTCCACCATCAAGGAACAGGCCACTCGCCGTGCGCGTCTGGCGGAAAACGAGGAAGAAGTACAGCGCATGATCATTAACCAGTCCGGCGATCAGCTTGCCATGCACGTCGACAAGGTGGGACTCGACATCGAGGAAATCGAGGATGAGCTCGCGGAGGGTGATGACGTCGACGCCGAAGACGTGTCCGTATTCGAAGCCCCGGTGGAGAAAGTTCTCGAACAGAGCTTTGCCGCCTCCCTCGAGGAAAGCGCGGAGCTGAATCCCTCCGTGAACCGCGGCGAGCTCATGCGCGAGATCATCAATCTGCTCGGAATCCGCTACCACTATGGCGGCATGGACGCCACGCGCGGCCTCGACTGTTCCGCCTTCACGGGGACGATATACAGCCGCGCACTGGGCGTGCGACTGCCGCGCAGTTCGAATCAGCAGTTCCGCGAGGGCGACACCGTCAAGCGCGATGAACTGCGTATCGGCGACCTTGTATTTTTCAAAACACGCCGCCGCCGCGCACCGGTGTCGCATGTGGGCATCTACGTCGGCCAGAACCTTTTCGCACATGCCAGCACCAAACACGGCGTGGTGATCTCCAGCCTCGAGCATCCGTATTACACGCGCACCTACGTTGGTGCACGCCGCCTGCTCTCGGCGCCCATGCCGGAAGCGCAGGCAAGCCGTGAATAGATAATTTCCGCGCAGCTGCGGAAAACGAAAGAGGCGCCCCGCAAAACGGAGCGCCTCTTTCTATTTTTTTCGACCGCTTACTGTGCGCGGAATTCCTTGTCGATGATGTCGATGGCTCCGGGATAGGTGATATCCCCGAATGATGTGCGCAGACGCGGAGTGGCGCGCAAGGTGATGCGTGAAGGAGAACCGTTGACCCCGCCGAGCGCCAACGCGAGGTTGACCACGCTTTCGTAGCCGCGGTCCTTGAAAAACTTCGCGAGATCGAGATTCATCTGCAACGGAATAATCGCTGTCTGTCCGCTTCCCGGTATGGTTATCGGTTCGCTGATATCCCCGCTGATCGTCAGCTTGTCGTCGATGATCATCGTCCACGCGAAGCTTGTCAGCGTTGCGGCGGTCTTGGGCGTACCCCCGGTCCCGTCATTTGGATTGACGGCCGCCACGTTCAGCGTGAAGGAGGCAGGGAAGACACCACTCGTGTAGGCACGCGTGAGTTGGACACCGTCCGTGAGACTGAAATCGGAGAGCTTCTTTTTGTCCGAGAGTCGTATGCCCATAAGCTGAAAATTATTCACCGCGTCAAGTTTGAATTTGCAGCGGGACAGGTTGGTCATCGCCTGCTGCATATCCTTGAGCGCCGTGCAGGATGTGAGCATGAGCAGTGCGAGCAGCAGCACGGCTGTCGGTGTGAATCTTTTCATCTTATCCTCTGTTTCGTTTCAAGACAGAGCGCAATATATCCGCATGTGCCATCGGGGTCAACTCCAACGCTTTGTTTCTTGTTCCCCGGGTGCAGGCAGTAACGTTATTTCAAACTCGATCAGGGAAGTACATTCCATGTCCGATCTCACAGATCTCCGTCTGCAATACCACGCCCTGATCATGCGCGCGCAGGATGTCTTTCGCGATGTAAACGAGGATGTGGCTTCGCAGCGCCCCATTCCGGGACGCTGGTCGATGGCCGAATGTGTCGCGCACCTCAACATCACCGGTGAACCCTACCTCGAACATCTGGCTGAAGTGATGAATGAGGCCGAGCGCAGGGATGTACCGCGCCGCCGCACGCACCGACCGGGGGCAATCGCACGCTGGCTCACACGAACGCTCGAACCGCCGTACCGGCTGCGCGTGAAAACCTTCACGCGTTTCGAACCACAGGCCGGCGCAGGACTGGTGCAGACGCTGAACATGTTCGAGAAACAGCAGCAGCAGTTCGTCGCGCTTATCGACCGCATGCAGGAACAGGGCGTTCCGCTCATACGCGTCGCCTCGCCCGTACAGCCGCTGCTGCGCCTGTTCCCGGACGACTGGTTGCGTTTCCTGGCCGCACATGCGCGCCGCCACCTCTGGCAGGCGGAGCAGGTGCACGGCGAATGTGTCCGGGGGTATTAAGTTTCCCGCTTTTCTGCTACCTTTCCCACTCTCGACCACGAAAACCGGGTGCCGGTGAAAGGATCCGAAACATTTTCTTCACGCTGGGCCATGATGCTGGCCATGCTCAGCATGGCTGTCGGTACGGGAAACATCTGGCGCTTCCCGCGTATCGTCGCAACGAACGACGGTGGTACTTTTCTCATCCCCTGGCTTATCTTCCTTTTCATCTGGTCCATCCCCCTTCTCATGATCGAATTCACCATGGGAAAGGCCATGCGTGCGGGACCCGTGGACGCGTTCGGCCGGCTTATCGGCAGCCGTTTCCGCTGGATGGGACTGTGGGTGGCATTTACCGCCACCGCCATCATGTTCTATTACTCGGTGGTGACGGGTTGGTGCTTGCGTTTCTTCATCGCATCGTTCACCGGGGAGATTCCCGATGCGCTTCCAGGCTCTTTCTGGGGCGCTTTCGAGGGCAGCGGAGAGGCGGTCACGACGCATATCATCATGGTCGCCTCCGCCGCAGGACTGGTGTACCACGGCGTTCGCGGCATCGAGCGGGTCGCCCGCATCCTGCTCCCGGCGCTGCTCGTCCTCCTCGTCATCCTCGTCCTGCGCGCGCTTACCCTGCCCAATGCCCATGTCGGGTTGAACTTTCTTTTCACCGTCCACTGGAGTGACCTGGCCAACGCCGAACTCTGGTTGCAGGCGTTGACACAGAATGCCTGGGACACGGGAGCGGGCTGGGGCCTCGTACTCGTCTATGCCATCTACGCCCGTACACGGGAGGACACTACGCTCAACGCGGCCCTCCTGGGCTTCGGCAACAACAGCATATCGCTGATGGCCGGTATCATCGTCCTGACGACGATATTCTCCATACAACCTGACGCCGCTGCGGAGATCGTCGGTGCAGGCAACAACGGACTGACTTTCATCTGGGTGCCACAGCTGTTCGCACAAATTCCTGCCGGCCGGTATTTCATGGCCGTGTTCTTTCTCGCGCTGCTCTTCGCCGCGTTCACCTCGCTGGTCTCACTCGTCGAGCTCGCAACGCGCGTGCTAGTGGATCGCCGCATATCCCGTCGCCGCGCCGTGATCGTCGTCGGCCTCGGCGGTATGCTTTTCGGTCTGCCGTCGGCGATGAGTCCCGCGTTCTTCAGCAATCAGGACGCGGTATGGGGCATCGGCCTCATGCTTTCAGGGCTGTTTTTCGCCTTCGCCGTACTCAAGTACGGCGCACGGCGCTTCCGGCTCGCTTTCATGAATGATGGCGACAACGATTTCCGCCTTGGGCGGTGGTGGCGCTATCTCGTCATGTTCGTGTTCCTCGAAGCGGTGATCCTTCTCCTGTGGTGGCTGAGTCAGACCCTCTCCACCGATGGCTGGCTGCAATCCCTCAATCCCTGGAGTGAATGGAGCCTCGGCACCGTCCTTCTGCAATGGGGCGCCGTGCTCATGGCATTCATCTGGTGGAACCGCCGTGCGGACAGGGGAAAAATCATATGACGGAATCGGCCCTTTTCACTATGCTCGCGGTGCTCGGCACAGTATGGGGTGGCTTCCTGCTCCTGCTCGTCTTCGCTGTGCGTCGCGAATCCGGGAAAAACAGGAAACAACAGTCTGCGGAATAAGCATGCGATCACCTCAAACGCGGCGCATCGCCGCCATCGAACCTTCCATTTTCGCCACAATGAGCGCTCTCGCCGTCAAACACGACGCGGTCAACCTCGGACAGGGTTTTCCCGACTTCGACGGTCCCCCATGGCTGATGGAGGTTTTTGCCGACGCGCTGCGCGCGGGAAAAAACCAGTACGCTCCAATGCACGGCACGCGCGCGCTCCGCGATGCGATCGCCGGCTATCATCGCCGTTTCTATGATCTGTGCTGGGACAGCGAGCAGGAGATCACGGTGACTGCGGGGGCCACCGAGGCACTGTTCTCCACCATGCTGGCATTACTCGAGGAAGGCGATGAAGTCATACTGTTCGAACCCTGGTACGACAGTTACTACGCAAATTGCCTGCTCGCGGGGGCAACTCCCATCTGCGTCACACTGCACAAACCGGATTTCCGCATCCCGGCTGAAGAACTGGCAGCCGCGGTCACCGATCGTACACGGATGATCGTCATCAACAATCCGCACAATCCCACGGGTCGTATGTTCACCCGCGAGGAACTCGAAGCGGTCGCAACGATCGCACGCGCACGCGACCTTCTCGTACTCAGCGACGAAGTGTACGAGTTCCTTACGTTCGACGGGCGGACGCATATCCCTTTTGCCACCCTGTCCGGCATGCGCGAACGGACAATCACCGTTTCCTCGACGGGCAAAACCTTCGGCGTCACGGGTTGGAAAATCGGCTACGCCATCGCGCCCCCGTCGCTCACGAATGCCGTGCGCACGGTTCACCAGTTCGCCACCTTCGCAGTGAACACGCCCGGCCAGCACGCCATGGCGCATGCTCTCGATCGGCTCGAGCACTACCTGCCGGATTTCCGCGCGCTCTACGCGTCGAAACGCGACCTGCTGCGCGATGGACTGCAGAACAGTGCACTGCATGTGCACGCCCCGGAAGGAACATATTTCATGATGGTTTCACTGCCGAAGGACCATGCGCTGGGGGATGTGGACTGTGCGCGGCGCCTGGTGACCGAGCGGCAGGTTGCGGTCATCCCTCCCTCGGTGTTCTACAGGAACAGCGAGGAAGGGACGACCATGCTGCGACTCTGTTTTGCCAAATCGGAACAAACGCTCAGGGAAGGCGTCAGCCGCTTGCAGCACTGCTAGTCCTTGCCGCGTGAGGTAAGAAGACCGATGACACTGCCGATCAGCATGCCAACTCCGAAGGCGCCCATGACGGCGGAAAACGGGTGGACCTTGATATACTCTTCCGATTTCTCAACGGCCGGGTCGATGTTCTCTTCACGGATACGCGAAATCCGATCACGCGCACTGCGCTCGAACTCCGATGCCTTCTCACGGATGTTTTCGGTCAGATCCTGCGTGCGACTGCCGATATCAGCCCGCGCATCGGAAACGCCCTGCGTGATCTTTTCCTTGGTCTCGAGATATCCCGCGTACAGATCGTGCAGCTTCGCTTCGACCACGGATTTCTGTTCCTTGTAGCGACCGGATATCAATGTGACGAGATCGGGGAAATTCCCTTCCACCTTCAGTAAATCGTCTTCGCTGAGCTTATCCCATTTCACTGCGACGTGTCCGCGAAAACCGTTCCATTCCTTCTCGAATCTTGGTAATGCCATTTCAAACCTCCTTCATATGGATTCGTAATCAAATACTATTGTCACGGGAAAACACGTACTATACTATAGCAAGTGAGACACTCAAAGGCAAGTTCCTCCCATACACGGGATTTTTGGGTAATGCACTGCCCGCGGTATATTAGCTGAAAGTACAGGGTCATGATGCGACACACATGATGAAAAAATCCATCCTCCTCATCGGTCACCGCGCGACCGGAAAAAGTACGCTGGGACGCGCCCTCGCCTCACACCGGAACGTGCGGCACGTCGATCTCGACGATCACATATCCGCCGTGCAGGGTTCGACTGCGTCGGAGCTGGTGACGGCAAACGAAACGGCATTCCGACGCATGGAAATCGATGCGCTCGGCGCGCTGCTCGCCGGCGACGAACCCCTCGTTATTTCCGCAGGAGGCGGTCTCGAACGTGTCCCTACCGACGTCCATGTCATATGGATTTCCCGTGACGGCTGGGAGGAAAGCGCGATTGAAGGAAGGGTTCGCCTTCGACCGGAAATGTCCGCGGAAGCGGAAGTCGCCTGGATGCGTGAGACACGAGAATCGCGCTACCGGCGCGGAGCCCACGTGCGCCTGCATATCGAGCGAGACTGCGACGAGACGGAAGCGGCCGCGCGACTCGCGTTGCTCGCCGACTGGCTTGACGGGGCGATATCCTCGCCGGGAGCGCGCATGAGCTGGATGCTCCCGCGCGATGAGAAGGATCTGCCGCGCGCGATCGCCGACGTCCGCCTGTTCGGCCTCGCCGGTGTGGAAATACGCTCCGACCGCTTCCCGGAAATCCCGGAACTCGATGTTCCCTGGCTGGCATCACTGCGTACGGAAGAGAATGGCTATTTTGCGCGCGCGCGCTCGGCGAAGGCCTTCGACTGCGACACCGCGTTGCTGCGACACCTGGATCTGACCGGGCTCACACCTCGTCCCCTGATACTCAGTACACACCCCGGCGACGTCTACAGGGAGTACTTCGACCATCTCGTCTCACTTCCCGCATGGATCGAACGCAGCTGGCCGGAATGGAAGGATCAGGTCATGCTCAAATACGCTCCGCGCGTGAAAACCTGGACGGAGCTTCGCTACGCGTACCAGCTGTACAAGGTGTACGAGAAGGATGGCGGGCGTATCACCTTCCTCCCGCAGGGCAAGCAGTGGAACTGGGTGCGTGCCATGCGAATGCATGCCGGGAATCAGAGCAATTACCTCTCCACCGGCTGCGAAGAATATTCGCAGCGCCCGCCGGGAATCGACCACTTTCTTCCGCATCTTCAGCAGCCCTCCGCAGATACATTCTACGGCGTCCTCGGGCAGCCCGTCGAACAGAGTTACGGCGACATCCTGCATCGCGCACTCAGTCTGCATGCGGATGAAGGGCGCGCCGCGTATTTCAAAATTCCCCTCGGCGCTGCGGAAATCGATAACTGCCTCCACCTGCTGCCGCAGTTCGGCTTCCGCGGCCTCTCGGTCACCGCCCCGCTGAAAACCGCCATGGTGGAATCCAACTTCGTGGGTTGCGAGCTGGACCTCCCCGCTGGAAATACGCTCGCATACATCAAGGGCAGCTTCCTGCTGTATGATACGGATGAGAAAGGGATGGAAGCGGCGCTGCAGGACATCGAGAGAGACGGTTTTCCACCCGGTCCCGTCGGCCTTTTCGGCGGTGGTGGCGTCTCCCATGCAGTCGCACGCGCGCTCGCTTCCCGTGGCTGGGGACCGGTTCAACAGGTCAGCGCACGGGAGGGGTGGGGCGCACTTGCAGGCGAGGATTTTGTACTGGTCGTGGACGCTTCCGGCGGGTACGGAACGAATGGTGCCCACCCGCGCGCGCGCGTGTGGCTGGACCTTCGATATCGCGACGTTGCGCGCGCGCCTGACGGGTGTGAGCGTATTTACAGCGGAATGACATTTTTCAAGAGACAGGCGCGTGAACAGCGCACGCTCTGGGGACTTTCGCCCGTGGACAGCCATCCGCTGCTTTGACGGCAGCCGGGGCGCCCCCCGGAAAAGGAGTAGACGATGCGCGGAAATAGTTTTGGAAAACAGATTGTTTTGACCGGTTTTGGTGAAAGCCACGGGAGCGCGATCGGTGCCGTCATCGACGGCTGTCCCGCCGGCATTCACCTCACCCTCGGACATATCAATCATGCCCTGCAGCGACGGCGTCCGGGGCAGTCCCCGTTGACAAGCGCGCGCGCAGAGACGGACGAAGCGGAGATTCTCAGCGGGGTGTTCGAGGACCGAACGCTCGGCACACCCATTGCCGTTCTCGTGCGCAACACCGATGCGCGCAGTGAGGATTACACGCGTGACCGGTATCGTATTGGTCATGCGGACCGATCCTGGGAAATGAAATACGGGCACAGGGATTATCGGGGTGGGGGACGATCCTCGGGACGAGAAACCGTCGCACGCGTGATCGGGGGAGCGGTCGCCGAACGTATTCTGCCTGCAGATTTGCGTATTACCGGCTTCGCCCGGCAGATCGGACATATCGCGGCGGTCCACGTCCCTGAGGAACTGACCCGTGAAGTGGTGGACCGCTACCCTACCCGCTGCCCTGATGCAGCGGCCGATGTCGCGATCACCGAGGAACTGCTCCGACTTCGGGAACAGGGCGACAGTGTCGGGGGCATTGTCGAACTTCGTATCGACAATGTTCCCGCCGGACTCGGAGAGCCGGTCTTTCACAAGCTCGAATCCGCCCTGGCGGCGGCCGTCATGAGTATCGGCGCGATATCCGGGGTCGCGATGGGCGATGCCTTTACCGAAGCGCTGATGCCCGGCAGCGCCTACCATCAAGCCCTTCCCGGAAGGGAAGAAGGAATTGCACTGCGTTCCCATGGAATCCAGGGGGGAATAAGCACAGGCGCGCCTGTAATACTGCGCTGCGCCGTCAAGCCGACGAGTACGATCGGCAGCATGGCGCGGGAGGGCAGACATGATCCCTGCATCATACCACGAATCATACCCGTGATCGAAAGCATGGCGGCACTCGTGCTCGCAGATCACTGGCTGCTCGCGAGAATGGATCGCATATGAGCTTTCTGAGCGGTACCTTCCGTACGCTTCGTCAGCGCAATTTCAGGCTTTTCATAATCGGGCAGTTGATTTCCCTCATCGGAACATGGGCACAGCGCCTCGGAGTTGGATGGCTCGCGTGGGAACTGACGCATTCCGCTTTCTGGGTCGGCGCGGCCGCTTTCGCCGGACTCTTCCCCGGCGTACTCGCGGGACCGCTCGCCGGGTCGGTGGTGGACAGTATGAGCCGTTTCCGGCTGCTGAAAATCACGCAACGCCTCTTTCTGCTCCAGGCGGCCGTCCTTGCCACACTCACAATAACCGGCCATATCAACATAGAATGGCTGCTTTTTCTTGAAACGCTGCTCGCACTCATCACGGCCTTCGATATTCCCGTCCGGCAGGCGCTCGTGGTGGACCTCGTGGGGAAGGAGGACCTGCCGAACGGTATCGCCATCAATTCGACTACCGTCAACATCACACGAATGATCGGTCCCGCGCTCGCCGGAATCATCATCGTCAGCTTCGGGATCGGTGAGGCCTTTCTTTTCAACGCGATCACTTACATCGCGGTGCTCGGCAGCCTCGCGATGATTCGCCTGGATGAACACGCACCCTCGCGCGGCGGACAGAGACGGATTTCGCATATCACCGATGGCCTGCGATATGCCTGGCGGACACCGAGAATCCGCAACTGGCTCCTGCTGTTCTTTCTGCTGGCTCTCTTCGGCATGCCCTACGGCACCATCATGCCCGTCGTCGCGGAAGCGGGTTACGGAATGGGTGCCGCCGGTCTCTCCTGGCTGGTTGCCGCCTCCGGCCTGGGGGCGACAACAGGTGCGCTGCTTCTTGCCTCACGGAAAAACACACGCGGTCTGACCCGCATGCTCTTTGTCGGCGCCGTATTTTTCGGGCTTTCGCTCATCGTCTTCGGACTTATCGACTCTTTCCTCTTCGCGGTGCTCTTCGTCCCCTTCTGCGGCTACGCCATGATGCTGCAGATGGCAGGAATCAACATCGCACTGCAGACCGAACTCGCGGAAGAACAGCGGGGACGCGTCATGAGTCTGCTGAGCATGGCGTTTCAGTTCGCTTTCCCTCTCGGCAGTCTCTGGATGGGCTGGGTCGCCGATAATTACGGCGTCACGACGCCCTTCATTCTTGGCGGGGGCCTGACGACGCTCGCCGCCCTCGCCCTCGGATCCCTCATTCTCCATCAGCGCGCGCAATCCACCGAAGCGCGGGATGCATAAATGAATCCATGGACAGTCCAATGTCATCAAACGGACAGATCCGCGGAACTCGGGACGGTATATTGACCGTTGAATACTCGTACCGCGATAGCGGCAACGGTCCGCAGCAAACCGGCACCCGTGCCAATTATCACAAACACTCATTTCAGACAGCACCGCATGAAATCAATACTTTTCTCCCTCGCCCTGCTTTTCGCTGCCACGACGATTTCCGCACAGGTCGGCGAGCAGGCTCCTGCGTTTTCCCTCAAGGACAAGGACGGCAAGGAAGTGACCCTCGCCTCTCTGAAAGGAAAAGTTGTCGTCCTGAATTTCTGGGCCACCTGGTGTCCCCCCTGTCGCGCGGAAATACCCGATTTCAAACGCGTGTACAGCGCATACAAGGACAGGGGCGTGGAAATTCTCGGTGTATCGCTCGACCATAAGGGCTGGAGCGTGATCAAACCTTTCATCAAGCAGTGGGACATCAACTATCCCGTTCTGTTGGGCGGCGTTGAGATCGCGCGTGATTACGGCAACGTTCGGTCCATCCCGACGACATTCATCATCGACAGGAAGGGCAAAGTGGTCGACAGCCATGTCGGCGCAATGAAGGAAGACGCGCTGATCAAGAGTTTTGAGAAGCTCCTCTGACAGATCCTCGTCCCATTTTAAAACCCGGCTCGATTGCCGGGTTTTTTGATTTTGAGTACGGGGTGCTCAGTACAGGATTTTTTCCATCGCTTCGGCGAGAAGATCCACCTCCACCACATCGATAGCCCGCTTCTTCTTGTCCGGCAGACCACCTCGCGGAATCAGTATTCTTTTAAAGCCCAGTTTTTCGGCTTCGCTGACGCGTTTCTCCACCTGTCCCACCGCGCGTACCTCCCCGCCCAGGCCGACCTCTCCCACCAGGGCCGTCCCGTGGTCGATGGCGGCGTCCCGGGCACTCGAAACGACGGCCGCGCAGATTGCCAGGTCCACAGCGGGTTCGTCGATGCGTACGCCGCCGGCGATGTTGACGAAGACGTCGTACTGGCCGACAAGCATGCCATAGCGTTTTTCCAGTACGGCGAGAAGCAGGGACACGCGCCGAGCGTCCACACCGGATACGGTGCGCTGCGGTGTGCCGTAGTTGCTGGGTGTCACCAGCGCCTGCACCTCGATGAGCAGGGCGCGCGTTCCTTCCAGGCTGGCGGTGACGCAGGATCCGGAGATGCCACGTGAGCGATCCGAAAGAAACACCTCACTGGGATTGCCGACTTCCCGCAACCCCTGCTCCTGCATCTCGAAAATGCCTATTTCATTCGTACTTCCGAAGCGGTTTTTCAAACCCCGCACGATGCGGTAGGTGTGATGGTGATCTCCCTCGAACTGCAGTACCGTATCGACCATGTGTTCCAGCACGCGCGGACCGGCGATCACCCCGTCCTTGGTCACATGTCCCACGACGACCATGGGAATATTTGTGCTCTTCGCGTGGCGCAGGAGCACGGCTGTGCTCTCCCGCACCTGCGAGATGCTGCCCGGTGCACTTTCGAGTTCAGGGCGGTACACTGTTTGAATCGAATCGACCACAACCAGATCCGGTTTCTGCTCGTCCACAGCACGTATGATGGCGTCGAGATTCGTTTCCGCGAGCACCAGGAAATGCGCGCCCCGCACGCCCAGCCGTTCCGCGCGGAGCTTTATCTGCCGCAGGGATTCTTCGCCGCTCACATACAGAATGCGTGCGGTCGCATGTCCGAGCTGCATCATCAGGGTGGACTTGCCGATGCCCGGATCCCCGCCCAGCAAGATCATCGAGCCCGGGACGATGCCGCCACCGAGCACGCGGTCCAGCTCGCCGAGTCCGGTCGAAAGCCTTTCGTCCTTCCGCGCATCTACTTCCGTTATGGAGTGTACGCGCGCGTCGCCGGTGGAAGCGCGTGCGCCCCGGCCGACGCTTTCCTTGCGCACGACTTCCTCTGCGAGCGTGTTCCATTCACCGCAGGCGTCACATTTCCCGCTCCATCGGGCAGCGGTGGCACCGCAGGACTGGCAGACGAAACGCGTTTTCTGCTTTGCCACGGTTAGCGCGTCTTCATCAGGGTGTTTTCCAGGTCGACGACCTGGATGCGGAAGGAACCGGTGAAGGTCACCCGTACGGGTTTCGATTTTTCCTCGAAACTTTTCGTCACCCCGTTGATCGTAGCGTCGACGTAACCGGAGACGTAGCCGTCCCTGAATTCTTCGATCGTCACCGTTCCTTCGTAGGACTCTCCGTCGATGCGCTTGCGCTGATCCCCGAGATAGAAACGGTAGAACTGTATGTTGGCGGCATCGGCAAGCGAATAGCTTCCCGGGGAGAAAGAGGGCAGTTCGATGCCGAACCACGTCTCCAGCGACTGCTCGGCCAGCTTGTCGAAGCTGGAAATGACGAGGACGCTGTTCCTCCCCTCCTTGAGCTGTATGACGCGGATAGCCTGCAGGGGATCATCCACGTTCGTGGCCTCATCGATGGCGGCGTCAGAGATTGCGTACCGATCATTATACGTGTAGACGCGCGCAGCAGGAGGAGGCGTCACGACGGAATCTTTTTTCGCCACCGGTGGCGCTTCCGTCTTGAGTTCCTCATTGCTTGCGCTGCAGCCGACCATGAGAAGAAACGTGAAGAGCAGAAATGAGGCAGTTTTCATATATCCCTCCAGGGAAAATGAATGTGTGTGCTTACAGTGTCGAAATATCGTCATCGAAAAACATTTCCAGTAGACGCTGCGCGGCAAGCAGCGGGGGCAGAGTCCCGGCAGCGACATCGCGCTGTAATCCGGGCAGCAGTTCGGCCACACGCGGATGCGCACGGAAGCGATCCAGCAGTGATTGGCTGATGCTTTCCCGCATCCAGTCCAGCGCCTGATCGCGCCGCCTGCTTTCCATCCACCCGTTGTCCGTCATAAGGTCACGATACCGCTGCACGGTATCCCATACCGCGTCGATACCCTCCCGCGTGAGCGCCGAGCAGGTCAGAACCGGTGGCGTCCAGTCCGGCGCAGGATATTTCATAAGGTGCAGCGCCATCTCGTATTCGCTGCGCGCAGCTTTCGCGGCCTGCTGGTTTTCCCCGTCAGCCTTGTTGATGACGACGACGTCGGCCAGTTCCATGATGCCCCTCTTGATGCCCTGCAGGGAATCACCGGCGCCGGCCAGCATCAGCAGGAGAAAGAAGTCCACCATCGAATGCACCATGGTTTCCGATTGTCCCACACCCACGGTTTCCACGAAGATTACGTCGAAACCGGCGGCTTCACACAAGAGCATGGCTTCGCGGGTCTTGCGTGCGACACCGCCGAGCGAGCCCGCAGAAGGGGAAGGACGGATGAACGCGGCGGGATCGACGGAAAGCTTTTCCATACGGGTTTTATCGCCCATGATGCTGCCGCCGGTACGCTGGCTGCTCGGATCGATGGCGAGCACGGCGATGCGATGTCCCCTCGCGGTGAGCAGCGATCCCAGCGCCTCGATGAAGCTGCTTTTTCCCACGCCCGGTACGCCGGTGATGCCGATGCGTATCGAACGGCCCGTATGCGGGAGAAGTTTTTCTATGACATCGAGAGCCGTGCGGTTGTGTTCGGGCTTGAGGCTTTCAATGAGCGTGATGGTTTTGCCGAGCACGACACGGTCTCCCGCGAGTATGCCTTCCACGTATTCATCGATGCTCAGCTCCCTGCGCGCGGGACGCTGCGCCCCGGGTGCGGTACTGCCCGGAGAAGGAACGCCCGGACGCACACCGAGTCGTCCCGCGGAACTGTGCGCGGTTCCTTCCTCACCGGTTTCCGCACCACTGTGTGCTTCCTGATCGAGCTGGTCGTGATTCATGTTTGCACAAAACTGATGTCAGAACAGGCGATTGTATCCATTGAGGGCGGCGACACGATATGCTTCCGCCATCGTGGGATAATTGAACGTCGTATTGATGAAATACTTGATCGTGTTTTGCTCGCCGGGCTGCGACATGATGGCCTGTCCAATGTGAACGATTTCCGAGGCATTCTGCCCGAAACAGTGTATACCCAGCACCTGCAGGGTCTCACGATGGAAAAGGATTTTAAGCATGCCCGCGGTCTTGCCGGTGATCTGTCCCCGTGCGAGATTGCGGAAGAAGGAGCGTCCCACCTCGTACGGCACCTTCGCCTCGGTCAGTTCCCGCTCGGTTTTCCCCACGCTGGAGATCTCCGGGGTCGTGTAAATACCTGTCGGGAAATCCTGCACCAGCGTTGTGTCGCATTTTCCCTCGATGATATGCGTCCCGACGTAGCGGCCCTGGTCGTAGGCAGCACTGGAAAGGGAAGGGAAGCCCACGATATCACCGACGGCGTAGATGTGTTCCACGGCAGTCTGGTAGTTTTCGTTGGTGCGTATGTTTCCGCGATGATCCACCTCGATGCCCAGCTGCTCGAGTGCCAGCAGGGACGAGTTCCCGGTGCGTCCGTTGGCCCACAGCAGTACGTCGGACTTGATTTTCTTGCCCGTTTTCAGGTGAAGTATCACACCGTCCTCGACCACCTCGACGCGCTCGTATTCCTCGTTCTGCCGGATGAGTATGCCTTCCTCGTCACGCATGTGGTAGCTGAGCGCGTCGCTGATCTCGTCGTCGAGAAATTCCAGCATGCGCTCACGGGTGTTGACCAGGTTGACCTTGACGTCGAGTCCCCGAAACGCCGATGCGTATTCACTGCCCACCACACCGGCACCGTAAATGGTGATGGTGTCGGGAATGCGCTCCATCTTCAGTATGGTATCGCTGTCCAGAACAAAGGGATTGTCGAAATCCACGTCGTCGGGGTGATAGGGATGGGAACCGGTGGCGATGACGAAATGATGTGCACGGTAGCGCCGCATTGCGCCGTCCTGCTCACGTACCTGTATCGTATTCACATCCACGAAGCTCGCCTCCCCGTTGATCACGTCGATGCCATTCCTGTCATAGAAGCCGCGGCGGTCTCGCACCTGCTGCGTCACGACTTTGTCGACGCTCTCCATCAGTTCGGCGTAGGTGAGTTTGAGACTGCGTGCGACGCGGTCGAAGAGGGCGTTTTCACGTAGCTCCGCGTACTGACGAATGACGTGTATCAGCGACTTGCTGGGTATCGTCCCCCAGTGCGTGCAGCCGCCGCCTACTTCGTAATGCCGTTCCACCACCGCGACGGTCTTCCCCGCCTTGGCGGCCTTGATTGATGCGCCTTCGCCACCGGGTCCGCTGCCGATGACTATTATGTCGTATATCTTGTCCATAAATCCGCTTTTATTCGTGTCGACTTCCCGTAATATACGGATTGTCCTTTTTGCATTGAATTTCCCGCCCGGATTTGTTGTTTTATCCATATCCGTTTCATAATGGAAATCGAACGATGAAATACATGCTGATGATCGCAACGTTGCTTCTCCTTTCGTCGCCCGGCTGCCGGGCGCAGAGCTGCGGCGACGACGACCTGATGAAACCCCGTAGCGGGAATTCCTCTCACCTGACGCAAAACAAAAGCGGAGATCCGACAATGCTTCCGATACAGAAAAGCGATACAGACTGGAAAAAGGAACTGAGCGCGGAAGAATACCGCGTGCTCCGGGAGAAGGGAACGGAAATCGCCTTCACCGGGAAATATTACAAGCACGACGCGGACGGAGTGTACCGCTGCGCAGGCTGCGGCACAGAACTCTTCAGATCCGTGGAAAAATATCACTCGGGTTCGGGGTGGCCGAGTTTTTATGCGCCGAAGGACAGTAAAAGCATAATCATTCGCGAAGACCGCAGCCACGGCATGCTGCGCGAAGAAGTGCTCTGCGCCGCCTGCGGCGGACATCTCGGCCACGTGTTCGATGACGGTCCGCAACCGACCGGATTGCGTTACTGCATCAACTCGGTATCCCTCGACTTCGAGAGCAAGAACGTCGAGAAAGAATAGGCAGGAGCTCATTGCGTTCGCGTGACCCGACTCAGAACCGGGGGGGATTTCCCCCCGGTTTTTTTTGTCCCTCCTGTAACAATCAGGGCACTTATTTGTCTCTTGATAGTGCGCCGGCTTTTGAAGTTCTTCATGAGACGACATTCTTAAGTTTCTTCCGCACAAAAAGTTGTCAGAATCGGGTCCTGCCTGTTTACATGGTCGGAAAAATTGCCTATTATGCGAACGGCATGCTCCGGAAATAATGAATGCACTACATCCACGGGCCTGTATGGTGGTACGTTACCTGTTTTCTGTTCTCCTTGCCTGTGTCCTGCTTCATCCTCTGAATGCCCAGCCCAATCTGCTGTTCAAGCGGGTTGAAGTCACCTACCCGACGATACGCCTGGCATTCAAGGTGACGTGCGACGGCGCCTTCCGCAACGATATTCAACCCCAGGATTTCGAAGTCTACGAAAACGGCCTGAAGGTCAAGGACGCCACGCTGTGGTGTCCCCCGGAGGCCGAATGCTGCGTTTCTGTCTCCCTCGTCTTCGACCGGTCCGGGAGCATGCTCGGCGAAAAAATGCAGCGTGTGAAGGAAGGCGGCATCGCCTTCGTCAACTCCATGAATCCCGACGGCATCCCCTGCGATGAAGCGTCCGTTGTGAGTTTCAGCTACAACTGGGACGTGGTGCTGGATCTCGAGATGACGACATCCAAGCCGGCCCTGCTGGCTGCAATCGACTCGATGGAGGCATTCGGCATGACTGCGCTGTGGGATGCGACGGCCATGGGCATTGATGAACTCGCGCGTAACGGCAGCAACCGCTGCAAAGCCGTGGTCGTCCTCACTGACGGCGGTGATAATCACAGCGCATTGTACGGAAGCGTGGGACAGGTTATTCAGCACGCTCTGCGGAATGACGTCAAGGTGTACACCATCGGCTTCGGCATTGAGACGCTGGGTGCGGAAGACGACTTGCGCAAACTCGCCCTCGCTACCGGGGGAGAGTACTATTACTCCGCCGACGGCAGCGATCTCGCGCAGATCTATGCATCGATAAAACAATCGGTCAAGGACGCCTACCAGGAATGCCTGCTGAGCTATGAGACCGGCTGTCCTGACGGCAGCATGCGCACGGTCGAACTGGTGCTCAAAGATTTCTGCGGCGGAACGGTGTCGAAAACGCGAACCTATCTCGCGCCGCTGGATCGATCGCAGTTCCAGTCCATCGGTCTGAAAATCGGCGACGACGACGTCGCCTCGACGAAGGATGTCACCGTTCCCGTCATGCTCGAGAGTCCGGTCAACGGTGTGTTCAGCAAGTCCAGTATCTCCATCGGTTACGACCGCAACGTGGTGAGCTTCCGCGGCATTTCCACCGCGGGTACGCTGCTCGAGGGCAGGGCGCTGAACTGGGATCCCGGCGCGTCGAGCGTGAATGTGTATCTCGACGAACATGTCGAGTTCGACACACAGGGTGGCGTGCTCTTCTACATGCACTTCCGCGCGGGCGACGTGGCGATGACTACCTACACACCGATTTACATGATCAACTGGACTTTCGAGGCCTACTGTCTTACGCCGCAGCTGCGCAACGGGAGACTGCGCATCACCCCGCGCGAACCGATACTCAACTGTGAAGTCACTGCGCCCGACGCGCTGAACTGGAATGACGCGGAAAAACGGTATGAACCGAATCCCTTCAACG
>JAVVFP010000007.1:0-20332 GCA_032250495.1 Bacteroidota bacterium
CCCACCCGGAGGGCATAGCGGGTTTCGGGCAATACCTTTACGGTCGTGTCCGGGTAGCGGTAGCTGCCGATGCCGTCCTCGATCACGTATTGCAGGGGATACTCCGTTTCGCCGACGGTGAGCACGACGTCGGCGTTCGGGAGCATCATGTCGTCGTACTGGAAGGGTTCGGTGATGGGCTGTGAGATGGCCACAACGATTCCCTCTATCGGCTCGTCGACGATGAGATAGCCCTCGAGGAAGGGCGTCGGCTGGTAGTCGGTAGGCGGCTGATCCTCGCAGGCGGACAGCTGCAGCAGCATGACGCCGAGGAGGACGGGGAGCAGGCGATACGTTATGCGATGATTCATTGCAGGCACCTTTAGAACTTTATTTCTATCGCGACACTGGGAAGAATCGGGAGCAGCAGCACATCCTCCACCTTGGTGACTTCACCGGTGGTGTCGTAGAAACGGAACCAGATGTCGCGACGTGAATAGACGTTGTAGATATCGATCAGCAGCGTGGTCGGCAGTCCAAACAGCGTGGTGTGATAGCTGCCGTTGAGATTGAGCTGATGCGAGGGCGGCAGACGCAGGCCGTAGCGGTCGGCCGGAATCGTGAGTCCCTTCCCGTAGTCGGAGCCCGGCAGACGGGTTTCGAGACGCGAGGTCTGGCCGGTGTAGGACTGTCCGGTCTGGAAAGTGAACGTCGCGCTCACATCCCAGCGTTCGCTGAGCTTATACTGCGCCACGACCTTGAAATCATGCCGACGGTCCCACTTCGGTCGGAAATACCTTCCGCCGTTGAGTTCGTCGAAGCGCGTGTTGATCCAGCCCAGCGCATAGCCCGCCCAGCCTGTGAAACGCCCGCTCTTTTTCTGCAGGAAAAATTCGATGCCGTAGGCCTCCCCGCGACCGTCATAGAAAAAGTCATTGACCGTCGTCCCCTGCGTCTGGAACTGCTTGAGTTCGCTGATGTGATACAGGTCCTTGTAATACACCTCGACGTTGAAATCGATGTCCTGCCAGGGACGCGTCTCGACGCCGAGCACGTAATGGATGGCGCGGCTGGGATCGACCGTGCTGTCGGTGGGCAGCCAGGTATCGAAGAAGCTGAAATCCGGCAAGGAGGCGAGGCGGAAATACTGGTGGTAGACGCCGAAGGCCGCCTTCAGCGCGATATCGCTGTCGAGCTGATAGCGCATCGCGATGCGGGGATCGAACTTGAAGATATTGCGCAGATCATAATAGTTGACACGCAGGCCGGTCTGCAGGGACAGCAGGTTGCTGAACTGGTAGTTGGACTGCAGGAAGGCGGATCCGGTATGATCGGACTCCTCGAGATTGAGGATGCCGCCGCCCGTGGTGCCCGATTCCGAGGTGCTGTCGGCGTTGCCGGTGAAGTTCTGCATGTAGTTGAGCGTATAGCGGTTCACCTCGAAACCCGATTTGATCGTCCAGGCCGTACTGACGAACCATTCGAGATTTCCCTTCAGCGTATAGTCCTGTATGATGTTCTCCACTTCGGTTTCGAAGCCCGCGTTTTCAGATGCGAAGCTGTTGCGGTAGCGGCTCCAGCTGAAATTGAACACGGAGAACAGGTTGTCACCGAACAGGTGTGTCCATCGTGTGGACAGCGCCCTGTTGCTGATGCCGATATCCCCGCTGAAACCGGCATTGTTGTTGAACTCCAGCGCGTCTTCGGAAGTGAAGCCGCTGAGGAAGAGCTTGTTCTTCGTCCCGAAATCCTGTGAAATCTTGCCGTTGATGTCATAAAAATAGTAGTTCGGCAGCGGGTCTTCCGGCGTTTCTATCAAATTGGTCAGCAGATCGATATACGTCCGCCGCACGCCGAAAAACCAGGAACCGTTACCCAGCGGTCCATCCGCCGAGAGACGGGAGGAAATGAGTCCGAGATAGGCCGTCCCTCCCACTTCCTTGCGATTCCCGTCCTTCTGCACCAGGTCGAGCACCGCGGTCATACGTCCCCCGTACTCGGCGGGAAAGCCCCCCTTGATCAGGTCCACGTCCTTGATGGCGTCGGGATTGAAGGTCGAGAAGAAACCGAACAGATGCGAGGGATTGTACACCGTCGATCCGTCGAGAAGCACCAGCGTCTGGTCGGGCGACCCCCCGCGGATATAGAGTCCGCTCGATATCTGCGACGAAGAAAGCACACCGGGCAGGTACTGCAGCGAACGGAAGACGTCCGCTTCCCCGCCGATGCGCAGCTTGTTGATCTGGCGTATGGGAATGTTGATGCGGCTGACGGTAATCTGCCGCTTGTCGTCCATCCGGTCGCCTTCGACGACCACTTCGTCGAGTCGGAAGGTTTCCGGGCGCAGTTCGACGTCGATGCGACGGGACTCCCCTTTCTTCAGTTCCACCTTCTTTTCCATGCGCTCGAAACCGAGAAAGCTGAACACGACGGTGTAGCTGCCCGGCTTGATGTCGGAAAGCGCATAGTAGCCGCTTTTATTGGTGATGGTACCGATGCCCGTTCCATCGAGCATGACGGTGGCACCGACCAGTGTCTCGCCGGTCTCCTCGTCGAGCACGTATCCGTTGATGGTCGCGTTGTCCGCCAGCGTTGCGGGCGTATCGCCACCCGCTTCCGCGGACAGCCGCAGCGTGGAGACAAGCATCATGAGCAGCATTGCACTGAGCAGTGCCGGGTGTTTCATCGTATTTTCCTGCGCTGTTTGTTGCTGGTATCCGGTCACGACTGTTTCGAAAGAGGTCCCACCAGAAGCGGGGGAACTTCGCTCCCTTTTCGAAAACATGTGCCGGACATTTTCTAAACGTCTCCCTGAGACGCATCGTTTCATTTTACGGCAGAGGGCAGAAAAAGTTGCCCCGATCGTGCGCGCCACTTCTTTCACGCGACCGTGGCATTGGAAAACAGGTTGAAGTTTGTTAGCTTTTTTCATCTCGACAGTGCACATCCTCCCCTCGAGCTGGGACAACTGCAATCCCCTCACCTGTAAAGGTCTCGTATGTCGCTAGAGAAAGAGCAATGGGGTTCGCGCTTCGGACTGATTCTCGCCGTGGCAGGCAACGCGGTCGGACTCGGGAATTTTCTCCGCTTCCCCGTGCAGGCGGCGTCCAACGGTGGTGGCGCCTTCATGATCCCGTATTTCATCGCTTTCCTGCTCCTCGGTATTCCCCTCATGTGGGTGGAATGGGGCATAGGGCGTCACGGTGGCAAATACGGGCACGGCAGTGCACCCGGCATGTTCGACGTGCTCTGGAATCACCCGATCGCAAAGTACATGGGCGTGATGGGACTGCTCATCTCCATGGTCATCCTCATCTACTACACGTACATCGAATCGTGGACGCTGGGATACAGTATTTTCAGCATGACGGGACTGTACCACGGAGAGGATACGCTCGATTCGATGCGTGGTTTTCTCGCCAGCTACCAGGGACTCGAGGACGGCGCGCACTTCTCTTCGGTATGGACGGCATACGGCCTGATGCTCTTCACCTTCGTGGTGAATTTCTTCGTCCTGTGGAAGGGACTCTCCGCGGGCATCGAAAAGCTGGCGAAATTCGCCATGCCCATGCTCTTCATCTTCGCCGTCATCCTTCTCGTGCGCGTCTTCACTCTCGGCGTGCCCGATCCCTCCATGCCGGAAAACAGCATATCCAGTGGCCTGTCCTATATCTGGGAACCCAATTTCAGCGAACTGGGGAAAGCGAGCGTGTGGATAGCCGCGGCGGGACAGATTTTCTTCACGCTCAGCGTGGGCATGGGTACCATACACGCATATGCCAGTTACCTGCGCCCGAAAGATGACATCGCGCTGAGCGGACTGACCACGGCAGCCACGAATGAGTTCGTCGAAGTCGTGCTCGGCGGGAGCATCGCCATCCCGGTGGCCGTGGCCTTTTTCGGACTCGACATGACAAAGGTCATCGCCTCGGGCGGCGCCTTCGACCTGGGCTTCGTTTCCATGCCGGTGATTTTCGGAAAAATCCCCCTCGGCCAGGTATTCGGCGCACTCTGGTTCATGCTGCTCTTCGTCGCGGGCATCACCTCCTCGGTAGCCATGGGCCAGCCGGTGGTGGCCTTCCTCAAAAACCAGTTCGGCATGACACATCGCCGCGCCGTGCTCTCCCTCGCTGCGCTGGTCATCATCTGTGTGCAGCCGGTGGTGTTCTTCCTCGGACACGGTTTCCTCGATGAAATGGATTACTGGACCGGTACCTTCGGACTCGTGGTCTTCGCCACCATGGAGATCATACTCTTCGCGTGGGTGTTCAAAATCGACCGCGCCTGGGAGGAGATCAACATGGGGGCCGATATCAAAATCCCGCAGTTCTTCAAATTCGTCATCAAGTACGTCACGCCGCTGTACCTGCTCATCATCATGGGCGTGTGGTTCTACCAGGACGCGTGGGACATTCTCATGCTGCACAAAACACCGACGGGCAATCCCGTCAATCCCGAGGACGTGCCGTATATCTGGGGCGCCCGCGCACTGATGGTCGGACTCTTCGCTTTCCTCTGCCTGCTCGTGCACGTGGCATGGAAAAGAAAAAAACAAAAAGGAATGAGCCTCCCGCACGGGTAAGTGCTGCACACGCGGGTAATTACCGGACACACGGGTAATTACTTCATACACGGGTAAATACCGGGTGCACGGGTAAATACCGGGTGTACGGGCAGATGCCGGGAGCGAAAGGTTCAGGAAACGACAGCTTGCAGCACGGTGAGCTGTCGTTTGTTCGTATCGAGCCGCACGCGCGCACCGAGCGGCAGCGTCACCTTGTCCGGAATATGGCCGAAGGGGAAGCCGGTCATCACGGGTACGTCGAGCGGGGAGAGGTATTCGCGCAGCACTGTCTCCAGTTCCCTGTCGGGTGCATCCGCGGGAATGGCGCTGAAGCTGCCGAGCACGACGCCTGCCACGGCGCGCAGGATGCCGGCGTGCTTGAGTTGCAGCAGCATGCGATCGAGGCGGTAGGTATTCTCACCCACATCTTCGAGAAAGAGAATGTTGCCGGAGGGATCCGGCAGGTACGGCGTGCCGACGAGCGAGGCGTACACGGCGAGGTTGCCACCGGTGAGCCTCCCTTCCGCCACACCGTCCCGCAGACTTCCCTCATCACCGAGCGAGAGCACACGTTGTGGGACGGCCTGCGTGAGCATGTTCCAGAACGCCTGCTCCGCCACGTCGGTCGGGGCGTCCCCGAATTCGGCGGCGACCATGGGTCCGTGAAAGGTCAGCAGTCCACTGCGTGCGAGCATAGCCATCGAAAGTGCGGTGACGTCGCTGAAGCCCACGAGAATTTTGGGATGGGCGCGGAGGAGGTCGTAATCGATCAGGTCGAGCAGGCGGCCCGCCCCGTAGCCGCCACGCGTGCAGAGAATCGCTCCCACGCGGTGATCCGAGAACATGTCATGTATATCCTGGACGCGAAGGAGATCCGACCCGGCCAGGTAGCCGTCCCGTGTTTCGACGCTGCCACCGATACGCACATAGTATCCGTGGGAGAGAAAATAGGATATCCCCCGGGAAATCCGTTCGGGATTCCGCGTGGGACTCGATGGAGCTATCAATCCAATGAGGTCGCCTTTCCTGAGTCGCTCTGGAATGACGAGGGATTTCACTCCCGGACGAGATCAAGTGCGAGAAGAATGCGGCGGAGTCTGTCCCCGTTGTCCTTGCGAAGCGGGACGAGCGGGAGGCGTACGTTCGGCCGGCAGAGCTCCATCATGGCCATGGCGGCTTTTACGGGAACAGGGTTCGATTCGATGAAGTTGCCGTCGAGCAGGTCGAGCAGCCGAAAGTGTATCTCCCGGGCGGAATCGAAATCACCGTCCATCGCGAGGTGCACCATGCGGGCGAACTCCTCCGGTGTTTCATTCGCGACCACGGAAATCACACCGTCGAGTCCAGCTGCAATCTGCGGGAGCACCAGATTGTCGTCACCGGAGAGAACGGCGAAGCCTTCCGGCCTGCCGCGCAGCACCAGGTACTGCTGGCCGAGATCGCCGCTGGCTTCCTTGACGGCCACGACGTTTTCGATCGTGGCGATGCGCAGCTGCGTTTCCGCTGCGATGTTCCCGCCCGTGCGTCCCGGCACGTTGTACATGACGATGGGCAGGTCCACTGCGGCGGCCACGGCGCTGAAATGCTGGTAATACCCTTCCTGCGTGGGTTTGTTGTAGTACGGTCCGACCACGAGCAGGGCATCGACACCGCAGGAGGCTGCGCGTCGTGCCGTCTCTATGGTCTTCTCCGTCGAATTCGAACCTGCACCCGCGATGACAGGGACGCGGCCCGCGGCCGCTTCCACGACGGCACGGAGCACTTCTTCATATTCCTCTTCGCTGAGCGTCACCGCCTCTCCCGTGGTGCCGCAGGGCACCAGCATATCGACACCGCCGTCGATCTGTCGCTGCGCCAGGCGGCGAACCGCCTCGGCGTCCACACGGTTCTCTTCAGTGAAGGGAGTGACGAGCGCCGTACCGAGTCCGTTAAGCCGTAATGATGTCATCGATCATATCCTCGAGCGTGAAGTAACCTGTTTTACCCTGCAGCCACTCTGCAGCCGCGAGCGCTCCCTCCGCGAAACCCCGTCGTCCCTTGGCCCGATGCAGCAGCCGGATCTCGTCCGCCTCGGAATCCGCGGTCACCACGTGTTCACCGACGACCGTCCCGCTTCGCGCCGCGGTGATGTAGAGCGTGTCCTCGGCAAAGGGACCGGATTCCGGAAGCAGGGAAGACCGGCGCTTGCCGGCGTGCGCGCGCAGTATGCTTTCGGCGAGCATGTGCGCGGTACCGCTGGGAATATCCTTTTTCCCGCGGTGGTGAATTTCATGCAGACTGATATCGTATTGCGGGAAGCGCGCGAGCAGGGATGCCGCATGGGCGACGACGGCGTTGAAGACGGCCACGCCGAGAGAAAAATTGCTGCCGTGCAGCACTGCTCCGCCGCTTTCCTCCGCGGTCCGGCGCACCTCCCCGACCCTCTGCTGCCAGCCCGTGCTGCCGCTGACCACCGACGCTCCCTTCCGCAGGGCTGCGATGATGTTGTCCGCGGCCTGCGAAGGCGCGGTGAATTCGATGCAGACGTCGACCGCAGTGAGATCGGCCTCGGCGACGGTGGACGCAGCGGACTCGACTCCCGGGTCGATGATCAGCGGATGCGGCCACTGCCGCTCCCGCATGAGCAGATGCAGTTCTTTCCCCATGCGGCCGTAACCGATGAGGGCGACGCGCAATCCAGTATTCATGGTGTATCCGTCAGTGCGTTGTAGAGCTTCCTGTACAGCTGTACCGCCTCGTGCACTTCCACGATGGCGATCGATTCGTGCGGGGTGTGTGCTTCGTGCACGGAACCCGGACCGAAGAGGAGGCACGGCGCCATGGTCACAAGATAGGGAATATCCGTACCGAAGTTCACTGCTTTCAGCGCGAAGCCATCGACGGTTTCAAGCAGCTGCGGTTCCGAAACGGAATGAAACGTGATTTCCGCGCGCTGATCGACGAGTTCCACGAGCTCTGCGCTGCGCTGCTGCGCATTATCCACGATGCGATGCATGAAAGTCGCCGAGGCCCCGGGTGCGAAAGTGTTCATGGCGACGCCCCCTTCGATGCTGCCGATATTGAGCGTCGCTTCACCGAGGACGGGACTCGAACCCCAGTCCCTGTTGCGAATGCCGTCGATCAGATCGAGCAGAAGGTGAATGGCCGATGCGCCGCGCTCCGGGTAGGCCGAATGCGCCGCCACTCCCTCCGTGCGCAGCGTATAACTGAGCACCCCCTTATGTCCCGTCGCGAGATGATTGTCCGTCGGTTCCCCGACGATGATGGCACGTGCGCTGCGTCCCGAAGACGCTGCGGTTTTCGCCCCGATGCTGTCGGTTTCCTCCCCGACCACGAAGAGGTACGACGGCTGCTTCCCTTCTGCGATGAGCTGCCTGCCCGCCTCGAGCATGGCGGCCATGATGCCCTTGGTATCGCAGGCGCCGCGTCCGAGAATGCGCGCGTCCTCTACCACGGCGGGAAAGAACGGGGGCACGGTGTCCACATGCGTGCAGAAGACGACCGGGAGCGCGTGCTGCCAGCCGGCGTAGAGATTCCACCGCGTCTCGGATACGGCCTCGCGGTATACCGGGAGTCCCATATCAGTGAGTACCGTTTCCAGGTATTCGAGCACGCCCGCTTCTTCGCCGGTCACGGAAGGAATGTTGATCAGATCTTCGATGCGGTCAATGAGAGTCATACTGCCAAATATAGGAGAGTACGGAGAAAAAAAAAGCATCCCGCCCCGCGAAGCGGGACGGGATGCTGTGTCGGGAGGTGAATACCTTCCCTAGCCGATTACTTCATCAGAGTCATCTTGCGAGTCTGCACGAAGTCGCCAGCAACCATCTTGAGAATGTAGTTGCCGGAAGGCACCTGCACACCCATGTCGTTGGTGGCGTCCCAGACAACCTTGAACGAACCGGCGTCCAGGTTCTCATTGACGAGAGTCTTGATCTTGTTTCCAAGGAGGTCATAGACCACCAGGGTAACCTGAGCAGACTTCGGCAGCGAGTAGCTGATCGTGGTCGTCGGGTTGAAGGGGTTCGGATAGTTCTGGTCCAGCGAGAAGGTCGCCGGGGTGGTTCCGTCGTTGACATTCAGGATACCACGCTTCACCAGTTTGAGGCGGAAACCGGGACGGTTCTGCGGGTCGTTGTTCGGCGGGGTGGATTCGGTCGTATAGAGACCGTCCGTCGCCTTGACGTACCACACAACTTCCAGTTCCTTGGTCGTCGGGATTCCAGACATCACGTCGATCAGGCCAGCGAGCTGTCCATGGTTGCTGGAGAAGGTCGCTTCCAGTCCGTTGTTGTCGGATTCGAATTCCTCTGCGCGGGTCAGGGAGACACCGTCGAGTAAGCGAATCTTGTAGGTGACTTCATCGGAGAAGGTTGCCGGATCGAAACGGCTGATCTGAATCTGGTTGTACGGATCCTGCGGTGCAGCCTTGACCCACGTGAACTGCTCCTGATTCGCGGCCATGTCAAGATTCCACACGGTATTGTCGGCGGGTTCCTGAAGTGCGAACGGATTCGGAGCGTGGTCGAGGATCTGGTAAGGACTCGTACGTCCCTTGATGTTGTTGTCACTCGAGTTGTATGCCTCAACCCACTGGCGCTCTTCGTTTTCAGCGTCGAGACGGCGGATACGGGACGCGAGGAAGTAATTCGTCGTGCCCTTGATAAACACCGAACCGGCGAAGATGTCGGAGAGTCCAGGCTGATTCTGGTCGAACTCACCCGGGAAACGAGCCGTGAAGTCAGTGCGGACCGTCTCATCGTCAACGACGTTGAGGTAGCGGTCGCGCGGCGACACCACGATTTCGTAACGGCGGAGGAGATAGACGTCATCGTCGGTCTCGGCCGGCGCACCGGTGAGGTCGACGAGGTAGTTGGTGATCTCGTCAGCGTCGAAGTTCATCGTCGCGGACGTCTGGTTGAGGTTGGCAATCGTCGGGGAGACCTCGAGGGTCACACCGCTGAGGGCCTTCGTGTGAACGATGCAGATGATGGCGATACCGTCCTTGAATGCCGAGGCCGGGACCGACCATTCGTTGTCACTGATCTGCGTGAGAGCCTGTCCATCCTGCGTGATGAGGGCGAACGTGTAACCTTCCGGATCAGCATTCCAGCTCGCCTGGCTCGAATCCGTATTGGCATCGGAACCGACGAGGGTCAGCGTGGTGGCCGGATTGTTCTTGTTCGCAGAATCCCAGTCACGAATGATGTTACCGTTCTCATCGCGTGCCGTCAGGGTGAAGCAAACTTCTTCACCGACCTGCGCATTGATGTCCGGGTCACCGGCCATCGGATCGATCTCAACACCGCCGCCTTTCAGCTTGGTGAGGTTGAGACGGAACGGACCGCTGACGATCCAATGCGGCTGGCAGCTCGTCGGGCTCCAACGACTGGTGTCACCGTTGAGTGCCGTCGAATCCGGATTCACATGGAGACCCGGAACAAACGGGAACTCGACCTGCTCGAGGGGCAGATCATCGTTGACATTGAAGTCCTTGGTGTAGACGAACCACTCGATCTTGACGGAATCGGCGCTGTTGCTCGTGGGATCAGAGGAGAAGCCAGCGAACAGAGCGTCGAGGTCGGAAGTCGGGACCTGAATACCCGTGGAGGCACCGGCGTTGATGACAATCATCGAGCCGATCGGTGCGCCCTTGCCGACGGGGAAGGTGCTCACGACGCGACCGACCCACTGGTAAGACAGCGTGTCAATCGTGCGGTTCACATCAACCTCCCAGGCGCGGGTCGTCGGGTTGTAGACCATGAAGGGACCGCCAAGGAGGGCGCCCTTACGGTTGTTGATATCGCTTGCAGCGCTCCACAGCACGTCGAGCGGAGTGGTGCCATCAACGAACTCGGTGCCACCGTCGGTCGGCTGAACAGCCGTCGGCGGATTGTCCGGGAGACGATTGATGGAGATCACCAGCGGCTCGGTCGGCAGCGGGTTGTTGCGCACGGAAACACCGGCGGTATCGGAGAAGGTTTCGAGTCCGGCGATCTTGCTGAAGGCACGGACATACCACTTCACGACCATGACCAGGGAATCCTGGTTGGGCTGCGGAAGCATGTTCGGGCGGAACAGCAGTTCGCGGACCTTGTCACCGGAGAGCGTGAGCGTGGGGCTCTTGCCGTTGTCATCCGAGAGGATGCTGACGGTCATGCTCTTGGTGCTCATCGGACCGATACTGTCGATGATACCGTACCACTCGTAGCGAATGGTGTCGTTCGGGTTGTTATAGGAGGGATCGCTCCAGACTGCGGGCTGCCACTGCAGGCGCAGGAAGTCCAGCGTCGTACCGTCAAAGGCCTGGCCGCTGGTATCCGTGCAGTTACCCGTGTGATCCATACGGAACAGGGAGGTATTCTGCAGAGCCGGAGTGCTCAGCGTGAATGCACCAGGTGCAAACGGCTTCTTGACGTGGACGGGGCGGACTGCGATGGCGTTCGCAGGCAGGAGTCCGTGGCGGATAGGCACACCGGCACGGTCACCAACGGCCGTTCCGAGACGCTTGTCATCGGGCTTCATACCGACGAAGTCGTTCCGGTTTCCGGCACCGACCAGCGACAGGTTGTACAGAATCAGCGAGTCCTGACGGAGCTGCGTGTTCTGCGGGAAGCCGACCGGCTTGGCCTGGAAGTAGCGACCGCCAGCGGCGATCTCGAGGTTACCGGAGGCGCCCATGGCGCTGACGTTGGTGAATTCCCACGTGGTGTGACGCGTTCCGAGATTGACATACATCGTGTCACGCATGTTGAGGTTGCCATAGCGGTCATACGGGGTGACGGCATAGGTGTACCACTCATCGCGGAAGATGGTGTCGGGACGTGCGTACGGGGTACCCACGTTGTTCGGAATCTGATCGGTCGTTGCGCCATGGTTGATCTGGCCATACAGACGCGAGAAGATTTCGAACTCGGCGATCGGCGTTCCATACGGATCGGCGTAGAACATCGGGCTTGTACGCGGAAGCGTATCGATGTCTGCCTGGACCGGAAGGATACCGACCGGAAGCGTCGATTTGTCAAACGTATTGGCGGTGACGTCGAAGCTCGAGGGGAAGATCGACGTGTAGGCAATACGATACGGCACGACCACGAAGGTGTGACGCAGACGGCTGTAACGAGCCGGACCGAAGAACTGACGGACAGCGGCTGCCATGAGACCGTGGGTCGCACGGTTGGTACGCTGAATCGGGAGCTCGCCGATACGGTCGACGTTGAGGTTCGGACCCTGGATATCTGCGATGTTCAGGTCGTAGTACGTGTCATCGAGATGGAACAGGGGATTGAACGGATTGAGACGGTTCACGCGACGGACAACCGTCATCTTTGCCTGGTCGTAGCTCAGCGTATCGTCCACTGTGTTGCCGGCCATATCGGTCAGCGTCGGGTCGATGACGCGGAGGTCAATGACCTGCTCGGCGGTGGAGTCAACGATGCGCAGGAAGGCACCCGGTGCGAAGGTCAGGCTGGAGTTTCCTGCAACACTGATCTCACGACCGAAGGCGCTACCAAGCAGGGCAACGCGACGGTTGAAGTCACCAAACACGTCGCCGGTCGCAGTCTGACCACCGCTCATACCGACGCCGAAGCGGGTACGGAAGGTGTTCAGCGGCGGAAGCTGACCGTTCACAGGACGGTGCGGCAGACCGGCGCGGAAGTAGTCACTGGGCAGCCAGGCGCTGATGCCGACACGCGTGACGCGGTCGCCTTCGCCCGTCAGCTTGTAGAAGCCGGGGTTGCCCATGTCGGTGCGCGTTCCCATCAGTTCGGCGCGGGTGGCACCGTTCTTCAGCGGACTGAGCGTACCGGTATATGTATAGATCGTATCCGCGTACAGACGACCGTAGACACGGGTCTGTCCGGGCTGGTTGGCGACGCTGTATGCGTTGCCACCGGTCGGGGGATCGTTCTCCCAGATCGGGGTCACGCGCATGAGGACCGGACGACGATCGTTGTACTGATCATCCTGCGGATCCCAGTTCTGCGTCACACCACCGGTACCGATACCGTCACCACCACCAGCGATGGTGATGTCGAAGATCGTTCCGTCACGACGTGCGCCAGGAGGCACAACGTACTTGTTGCCACCGTTGTTCAGGTCGTTGTAGCGATCGTTCGGTGCGGTCTGCGGATTGAGGTTGTTGTATGCGTCGAGCTTGACGAGCATCGGGAGACCCGAATGCGGATCGCGCTCGAAATCGGGATTGACGTCGCCATTCGCATCGTACAGCGGATCGCCGTCCTTATCGAGAGGCACGTTGTCTTCGTTGACCACTTCGTACTTGCCGACGGGAAGCGGGCTGACGTTGCGCTTGTAGACCTGGGAGATCAGGATGTTATCGACACCCTGGTCGGTCAGGCTGTGCAGGTTGACGTCGGCACCCGGCGGAAGGGCGATGTTGCGGACTGCGCTCGGGATACGATTCTCGGGCGGTCCCTGCAGCTCGAACATACCAACGGTACCGAGACCCGGGCCGAGGGCCGCGAAGTCCTGACCGGCACGGAGGATGTCGAAGCGGGTCGGGCTCTTGAGCACGGAGACGACCTTGACGGTGTCGCGGTGGATGTTGGTCGGGCCGGTGCCGGGCAGGACTGCCGTGGCGGTGGCTTCGAAGAACACCGTTGCGTTCGCCAGCTTGGGCGTCGGGTACTCGAGTGCGTTGAAGAAGGACGTCTGATTGATATGCACACCGGAGACGAGGTTACCGACCTTGGTGTGACGGTAGCGGGCCTTACGCATCGGGCCGAACTCGTCACGGGTCCAATCGGCAGTCGGGGCAATGGTACCGGCGCCGGCCGACGTATACGGCTGAGGCGGTGCGGCCCAGTTGTCACCCCACATGCGGAAGCGGACGCGGGCGGTGTCTTCGAACTCGGTGAAATTGTCAACGAGGTTGCCAAAGCGGTCGTATTCGCGCACGAGCAGCGTGACGGTACGGCCGGCGGTGACGGAGTTCACATCCATCGGATCGTTGTTCGCAAGGTTCAGCGTATCCGGGATGTAGGGACGGATATTGGTGTTGGCTACGGCGTTGTAATGCGTTGCACGATCCTCCTGCGCAAGCGGGTTGGCGGAGTATGCGTGGAACTTCGGCGCGTAGTTGTTGATCTGTGCGAAGGATGCACCAGCGTCTGCGTAGATCGAGTGATGCTCAAGAACCTGCAGCTTCACGAGATCGACGGGCAGCGGAACAGGGGAGGTCGCCGCAGCGGTGTACGGGAAGATCTCCACCTTGACCGTGGTGTCAGACTTCTGGTAGATCGGGATGATGACGCGAGGTGCGAAACCGCGCTTGCTGGGACCGACGGCGGTACCTTCGCCGAGGTTGCGGCCCTTGTCGGAGATATCGAATGCCAGCGTATCCGGAGTCATCGCGATACGAACGATCTGCCAGCCGACGCGGCCGGAGACGAAGTATGCGGAGACCCAGCCTGCCTGGGCGGTATCACCGATGGTGGAACGCTTCAGCGTATCATCCGTGACGAAGACCTGTCCAAACTCACCAAAGCCACCACGCTGGGTCGTGCTCTGGAGCTGGGTCTTCGGCGGGGTGATGGGCACCGTCTCACTCTCGACGTAGAACTTCGTCAGGCGTCCGCCGACGGGGTTCTGGAAGCGGTCGAGGAGGCGAGCGATGACACGGACCTGCTTGTTGTGCTCGGAGACAACAACGGTATCCATCGGAATCGGGGTGGTCGCGTCGTGATCGAGATCGACGTCGCTGGCCTGGAAGCTACCGATACCCTGATCGGAATAACCCATCGGCTCGAAAACAGACGGGAAGTCCGAAGCAGTCGACGGCGGCGTGTCTGCGCCGGTCGAACGGAAGAAGTAGCCCTTGTAGAATTCGTTGGACTCAGCGGCGTTGCGCGGAGTACCGGTGGGATACAGATCCGCGGTGCGGTCTGCAACCGTGCCCGGGCCCCAACCCTCAAGCGGTACCGTGGTACCACCCGGCTTGCCGGTGGACTTGAAGATTTCAACGGTGCTGACAACGTCAGGAATGACGCTGACTTCGCCGATGGCGGACTGGATCGAGAAGTCGCCAACGCCCGGAATGGTCTGCACCTGCAGATGGGCGCGGAGACGGACGATGTCCGTACCGGCAAGGCTCAGCTTGGTGACGTTCTGCGGCGCGCGCATGAAGAAACGCACGGCGTTGTAACCATAAGGCGTCGGGATGTCACCCGGGATGCCGGGCAGGGCCTGGCCGGCGGGGACATTGACGAGCTCGGCCTCGAGAAGGGCGCCCGTGTTCGGGTCCACAACGTTCTCGGGGTTGTCACGACCATTGGCTCCACTGAGAGCGACGTTCGCGGAAACCGAAGCGAAGAAACGCTTGGCGCCTGCGGTGGCCGGCCAGTACAGCTGGTTGTCGGGGAGCTCCACGAACACCTTGTTGGTGTTGGGATAGAAGTACGGTGCGATATCCATCGGGTTGCCGAAGATGTCGGTCAGACGGATATACAGCTTGTCGAAGATCGGGTTGCGGTAGTTACCGACGCGACCCACGACGAACGCTTCGTCACGGCCGATCACCAGCTCAACGCGAGGCTGACGGCCCTGGAAGTACGTCCAGTTCACACCGTCCCAGACGACGTCGGTGGAGTCCATGGCGGTGGTCTGACCAACTCGTTTGCCGAGGTTGGCGTTGTAACCGGTGCCGGGACCGAACCACACGCCGAAGTTGTTGTTCGGCGAGCCGTCGGGGATGAAGTTGACGTGCGCGAAACCGGCGACGCCGGGATTCTGGTCAAGCTTGTTGGGGTCGGTGACATCGTTGCCGCGGTCGTTGAACGCGTAGGTCGAACGGACACGGATACGATAGGGACCGATGTTGTTGCTACCGGAAGCGGCACGGAAGACGCGGTTGTTGCGTCCGAGGTTGGACGTACCAACAAAGACGCGACCGGAATCGATGTTACCGCCGGTAACCTGGATCGGGGAAATCGGATTGACGAGCGAGTCGAAAATACCGTTGAGACGGTAGTTGAGTCCATTGGCCATCTGGCCGAACGGCGACAGCTCGAACTTGAACTTCTCGTTGTCATCCACGGTGTTGCCGAAACCGTCGGCCACGAGGATGTCCATGCGCAGATAGTTGTTATCCGCGGTGCCCTTCCACTGGTCGGTCGGCATGATGTCGATGGCGCGCGGAATGTTCGGGCGCACGACAATCTTGGAACCGGTGTGCGGGAGGGAGTTGACGCCAAGCGGGTCGACCGGGAAGCGGTAACCCATGGGGTTGCCGACGTATGCGTCGGGGTACCACAGCGCGCCGTTGGTACGGCCGTTGTTGGGCACACCGGCCTGTCCGTCGAGATAGGCTTCCTGTGCACGGACGGCGTTCGCCATCATACCGGTCACGTACTCGCGCGGGAAACCGCCCGAGGTGTCACCGACAGCAGCGACGGTACGGGAAATACCACCCGGATCGGTGTACTGGATATCCGCATACGCGTAGATGCGCACGGAATCTTCCACACCACCGGGATTCACACCGACGTCGGCATGCGTGTAGGCAAGACGACGATAGATGATCTGACCGAACTGGCGAAGGGTATCGTCAGCGGCCGTCGCGCCCTTCAGGTAGACCGTGCGGTCTTCCGGGGCGATGTCGTTGATCGTGTACGCGAGCGCCTTCAGTTTCGGCTGCGTCATGCGGTCCCAGGTGCGGTTGCCGTATGCGTCAATGAAACGCAGGGTGTCAACCGCCGAGGAAACGAGACCCGGCTGATACGGATTGGAGGCGACGTTGGACTCGCCCGCACGATACGGCGGAATGAGTCCGTACACGGGGTTCGGGTTCAGAGCGACATACCAGCCCGCCTCGGTGTACGCGGCAGGGGCAAGCGCCTGATAGAGATTCGACAGACGGAGAGGATTGCGCTCGGGGGGCAGTCCGTCAACCATCATGCCGTAATCGGGGTTCTGCACGGTGTTCATACCCAGGGTACGGGTCGCGCCCGGACGGAACATCTGATGCGATGTATTCGTCGCGTCGAAGGGCAGACCGTCGTCACCGAGGAAGTAACGACCACGTGAGTAGTCACCAAAGGAACCAATATATTCACCAGCATCGACTGCCTGCGCGGAGTCACTCACCCACACGAGGAGGCGGGAAGTACCCGGAAGGAGTCGGACGATTGCGAGGTCAGTACCACCAGATGCCTGATTACTCGGAATCACATTGCCATACGCATTCGGGTTGCCACTGCTGCCGTCGAGCAGATAGGCGCGAAGCGTGTCCTTGGTCGTGTCCGGGGGAACGGCCAGACCAGTCAGGTTATTGATGTTCGGCTTGAAGAAGATGTTCTTCATCTGAATGACATCGCCGGCACCCGTCGGGTTCTGAACCCGGAAGGTGAGGAACTGGCGAATGGCAGCCGGATCAGAATTGAAGGGACTTGAAGACGCGATATCTCCAACATTGCGATAGACCGGGCGAATGCCCAGGTCGCGTCCGGAGGCGGCACCCTCGTTGAGCGGGGGAAGCGCCGTATTGGTAATGACACCGTTGTAACCCTGATGGGCCAGCGTCATACCGGGGCTGGACGTCGCAACGCGTACGCGAATGTAATCGAACAACGTCTGCGTGAGCATGTTGTTCACGATCTTGAAGCGGTTCTGAACGAACAGGACAGCAACGGAGTCGTTGTTGCCGAAGTCGTTGATGTTACCGCCGCTGTCAGCAAACGTCAGCGTGTCCGCGACAAAAGTCACGGAGTCAGCCGTCTGCTCGATCGTACGCACGATGTTGAAGAAGTCGCCCTTCACTGTACGGATCTGTGCGTTCGCGCTGGATCCGAAGAGCAGCACAAGCGCAAAGACGGACAGAAAAGTTAGGGTTCTCTTCATTCGAAAATACTCCTGTTGGTTAAAAATTTGGTCGGGGTTGACAAGTTAACGCGAGAGACATACTGGTGGTTGTTGCTTTTGCTGGTTTCTTCTTGATTCCTTCTTTCCTTGAACCTCCGATTTTTTTTATGAAATGTGCATGCTTTCGTTCTTCATGGCGTTTCAGAAATTCGGAAGTCTGTAATATACCAAGCATAACATCTTCTTACAACCGCGACTTCCACTCTGATAAAACTTTTCACGAGGACGGGGCGCCGACGGGGCGCACGCCTGTCCTTACGGTTATCTGCAATAATCCTGCCAAAAGACAAGTTGTTTCATTTCAACAGTTTCGATGGTGACTCGTTGCCGCGCGTCAAATATATGACATAGTCTGTCCCGCCTGTTGACGGTTTGCTGACGAAATCGGCCGTGTCGGCATGGCAGTCGGGGGTCCCGTAACGGCGTGGGATCCCTTGCCGGTTATCGCAGGTCGATCACTTCCGCCTTTTCCGGCACGGAATAGGCGAATTTCGCATCGGGGATGTTCTGGTCGACCCTGATTTCAGTGATGCGATAGGTGGTGACCGCGCCGTTGACATCGGTGATCTCCACCTGGCGGATCAGCCAGTCCTTGGCGACCCAGATTTTCATTGCGGTCGCGAAGGCGTTGTCCTCCTTGGGAGTGAGTTTGAGCACGTACACCGGTCGGCCGCCGAGCTGCTCTTCTCCCACCAGGGTGGAATAATAATCCTTCGGATAGGTGAGCAGCAGCTGCTCGGGGGAGAGCGCATGCGTTTCCTCACGGTAATTATCAACGATGAGCTGGCGGTTGCGCGGGTTCCACGACCACGAGGTTTTCCCGTCGGTCACCACCGTGCGCTCGTCGGTTTCGATGCGGTATTTCCCGGGCTTCTTGAAATACAGGGTGCCGTCGACGGACTGTTCGGCCTTCGACACCTTGAAGCGGACGCTCTGGGAAAAGGTGATCACGGCGTCATCGATGTCCTCGTAGCGCTCCTGCACGTTCTCGATGATTTCGCGTGCGTCTATGGCCAGTGCGATCATCAGCGGGAGCAGCAGCAGCGGGACGAAGAGCAGATATCTTGTTTTCATGGGATACTCCTTACAGCATTTGCAGAATGTCTTCGAGTTGCTCTTCGTCTTCTACCATGACCATGCGGGCTTTGCTCCCGTCGTAGGGACCGACGATGCCGGCGGACTCCAGCTGGTCGACGATGCGCGCCGCGCGCGAGTATCCGATTTTCAGGCGCCGCTGCAGCAGGGAAACCGAGCCCTGCTGGTGGCGCACGACGAGACGCGCGGCCTCGAACATGAGATCGTCCGTACCGATTTCGTCCTCGCGTGACCGGCCTTTCTGCTGTGCCCGTACCGAGGGCAGGGAGTAGGGACGCTGGTAGCCGCGCTGATCGGCGATGAACTCCACCACGCGTTCCACCTCGTCGGTAGAGAGATAGGCGTTCTGAATGCGCATCGGCTTCGGTTGTCCGCCGGGCAGGTACAGCATGTCGCCGTTGCCCAGCAGCTGGTCTGCGCCCGGACCGTCGAGCACCGTGCGTGAATCGATGCGACTGGCCACCTGGAAGGCGATGCGCGCCGGGAAATTGGCCTTGATCAGGCCGGTGATCACGTCCACCGAGGGACGCTGCGTGGCGAGCACCAGATGTATGCCCACCGCGCGTGCGAGCTGCGCGAGACGTGCGATGGGCTCTTCCACTTCCCGCGCGGCGGTGATCATCAGGTCCGCCAGTTCGTCGATGATGACGACGATGTACGGCAGCTGGAAATGCTTGATCAGTTCGGTGTCGCGCAGCTTTCCGCTTTTCACTTTCTCGTTGTAGTCGTCCACATGCCGCACCCCGCCCTTCGCGAGCTTGGTGTAGCGCATGTCCATCTCCAGCTCCAGGCTCTTGAGCACGATAACGGCATTGGCCGAGTCGGTGATGATCTCCTCGTCCACGTCGGGACAGGTGGCGAGGAAATGCCGGTTGAGGCCGCTGTACTGCGCCAGCTCGATTTTCTTGGGATCGATCATGACGAATTTCACTTCCTGCGGCTTCATGCGGAAAAGCAGGCTGTTGATCATCACGTTGATGCCCACGCTCTTTCCCGAACCCGTCGCACCGGCGATGAGCAGATGTGGCATCTTCGCGAGGTCGTCGCACATGACCTCGCCGGTGATGGACTTGCCGAGTCCCAAGGTCAGGCGATGCCGCGATTTGGTGAATTGCGGGGAGGTGACCACGCTGCGGAAATTCACGAACTCGGGCTGATTGTTCGGGATCTCGATGCCCACGGCGCTTTTTCCGGGTATCGGCGCGATAATGCGTATGCCCTTCGCGGCCAGCGCCAGCGCCAGGTCGTCGGCCAGGGAAACGATCTTGCTGATCTTGACACTGCTGTCGGGCACCAGTTCGAAAAGGGTGACCACGGGACCGGGCGTCACCGAAATGCTCCTGATGCCGATGCCGAACACGGAGAGCTTTTCTTTCACCTGCTCGGCCTTGACGCGCAGTTCCTCGTCTGTAACGGTCTCGATACGCTCCTGCCTGTCGAGCAGGTCCGCCGACGGGTACACGTAGCGTATCGGTGTTTCCGCCAGTTCCTTGTTCAGCGTGTCGACATCCCCGCCTTCTGCGGCCTCGGACACTTTCTTCGCCACCGCCTGCTGCACGGCCTTGCGCTCGTGCTCGTTGGCGACGACTTCCGAGAGCGGCAGCGCGCTTTCCCCGCCCTCTCCCGCCGCTGAGGGAGTGGTGGAATGCGGGAGGTCGTCGGCGCGGCGCGCCTTCGTCGCCGGGACGGAAGGCTCCGCGGCGTTCGGCGAGCCGCCGGTGTCTTTCCCGCCGACCGTTTTCCCGCCGGCCGCCTTTTCGTCAGCGTCTTTCCCGCCGGTGTCTTTCCCGCCGGCCGCCTTTTCCTTTTTCC
>JAVVFP010000401.1:0-3415 GCA_032250495.1 Bacteroidota bacterium
CTGCCCTTCGTGCTCTCCTCGATTCCCGCCGCCTTTGCCGGGGGAATGCTGCCGGTGCCGCGGGAACTGTTCTCGCTGCTGCTCGGTGTGGCGCTGCTGCTCTCGGCCGGGCGACTGCTGCTGTTCCGCGCGGAACATGCCGTGTTGCGGCGCATCGAAGGACGGGGAATGTGGCTGCGCGCCCTGCCGATCGGGGCGACACTCGGCTTTCTCGCCGGCATGATCGGCATCGGTGGCGGCGTCTTCCTCAGTCCGCTGCTGTTGCTGCTGCGCTGGGCGGACGCCAGGCAGACGGCGGCGATCTCGGCGGCATTCATCGTGCTCAATTCCATGAGCGGCATGGCCGGACAATTGCTGCAGCGTTCCTTCGATCCTTTGCCCGTGCTGCCGCTCGCCGCGGCGGTAGGACTCGGCGGCTGGCTTGGATCGCGCGCCGGCGCCTTCGTCCTGCATCCGAAGACCGTCCGTTTCGTCCTTGCCGCCGTGCTCCTTCTGGCGGGAGGCAAGCTCATCGGCCGCCTCATCCTGGGAGCCGCCTGATGACTGCACATGGCAGTGGAGGAAAATCCCATCGGGAAAGCGGGATGAAAGCGTTCCCGCTGCAGGCTGTCCTGCTGGTCGGGGGAAGGAGTCGGCGCATGGGTCGGGACAAGGCGCTGCTGACCGTGGGGGATGAGTATTTCATCACGCGCATCGTCCGCTGCCTCAGCGCCGTCGCCGGTCCGCCCCTGCTATCGTCCTCCCATGCGCAGCAGTATACATTTCTCCACCTGCAGCACTGTCCCGACCTCGTCGCAGACGGTGGTCCCCTCGCGGGCCTGCACGCGGCGCTGCACGGCACGAAGGCGGAGCGCCTGCTGCTCGCGCCCTGTGACCTTCCCTTCCTCACCACCGCGGCGCTGCGCTGTCTGCTCGATCATGCGGATGATGCCGCGGTCGTCTACGCCGCCGACGCCGATGGAGTGCAGCCGCTGCTCGGCGTCTACCACCGAAGCATCCTGCCTGTTCTCGAGGACTACCTCCACTCCGGCAGACGCAGCGCGCAACGTTTCCTCAACTCCTGCGATGCACATCCCCTGCGCCTCGACCTGCACATCCCCGCCTACGACTCCGCCACCCTGCGCAACATCAACACTCCCGCCGACCTCCGCGCCGTGGCGAATCGTATGTGAACAACGAAGATCGCGAAGCTGCGAAGGATGTTTTGGCGGCTCCGCCGCCGAATCAGTCCCTTCGTGTCTTCGTGCTCCCGAGATACATCCCTGCCTTGCATTCGAGCGCACAATCCCATATTATCGGAGAGAAGAGTACGTATTTGATCCCCGGATAGAGGAGACTGCCATGCCCCATCCACACACGCTCCTTTCAGGCAATACCGCGTCTCACGTCATCACGATGGCGCTGCTGTTCTGTGCGTTTGTCGCGCCGCTGTCGGCGCAGACAGCGGATGATACCGCCTGGGACGCGGATCCGCAGCTTCAGCTACAGGTATTCGGCATGCGTGCCGTCGGCGACATGAACGGCGGGGACGATGTTGCGCTGATGGCGAGCCATCCCGGCAAGGGTTTCGGGGTGGGCGCGCAGATGCAGCTGCCGGTGCTCGGGCAGTGGCTGCGTGCGACCGCGGGACTCTCCTACAACCAGCTGGGTGTCGGCGAACCCACGACGAATTTGCGCGTCCCCGACAAGGGACGCGTGGACCGGGGCTGGCGGGCGGTGCCCCTGCTCGCGGGACTGCGCGCGGAGGACATGCCATCGCCGATGATGGGTTTCTATGCCACGCTCGCACTCGGAGCGGCAGCCATTACTCCCCCCGCGATAGAACACAGCATGCTGGGAGGCTCGGAGCAGCGCAGCTGGGACACCGAAATCGCGTTCGTCTGGTCGGCCGGCGTGGGCATGCTTGTCCACAAGCGCGTCGACATCGGCCTGCAGCTGCTCTCCGCCTCCCCACGGCTGTATGAAGGCAGCACGCGGGTCGCGGGCGAGGGAGTGGAGTCCATGAACACCCTCCTGCACTTTTCCACCCTGCAGTTCGTCCTCGGAGTCCGCCTGTGAAAAACATCCGCATCGACGGTCCGCCGCTCACCCTGCGCCAGCGCCTGGCGCACGACCCCATCATGAACACGCGCCAGAAAAATGCCGTGCGGCATGTGCTGCAGCACTACGACATATCGCGGCGCGAGTACGAGGAGAAATTCAGCGTCACGCGGGCCGTGGCCGCGCGCGAAGTGGCGGAACTGGTGCTGGCCGGCTGGCTTCGTCCTTCAGGACGTGGCTCGGCCACACGCTACGTGCTCGACGATCAGAAATTCGGCACCGAGCATCTGCACGACGAATACCATCCCTAGCAGATGGCAGATTGCAGATGGCAGATGGCAGATTGCGGATGGCAGATGGGGATGAAGGGAAGGAAAGAAGGAAAGAAGGAAAGAAGGAAACATAGATTCATACGCTCTTTTCAATAACCGGGGTTTTTCATGAACATTTCGAAGAAGGGTTTATCGGTCGCGCTGCTTGTGCTGGTGACGGTAGTGCTCGCGGGTTGTGCTGCGATATTCAAGGGGTCGTCGGAGGAAGTCGAGTTGACCTCCGATCCGCAGGGTGCAAAGATTTATCTCAACAACCAGTACGTGGGCATTACGCCGACGTACATGAACTTGAAGTCCGGGCGCACCTATCATTTCGAATTCCGCAAGGACGGCTACAAGACGCGTCCGGTATACCTCGGCAACTCCGTCGGCGCCGGCTGGGTGATACTCGACATTCTCTTCGGCGGCATCATCGGCATCGTGGTGGACGCGGCGACGGGCAGCTGGTATGAACTCGACGACAGCGTGGTGTTCGCGCCGCTGGAGCCGGGCTCGGAAAGTGCCTCCTCGACACCCGTATCCCGCGGCTCCGGCATGACTCCGCCCGTGCGCTCCGATGATGCTGCGCCGCCTGACGGTCCCACCGTGGAAATCCTC
This sequence comes from Bacteroidota bacterium, assembly GCA_032250495.1. Lineage (GTDB taxonomy): Bacteria > Bacteroidota > Ignavibacteria > SZUA-365 > SZUA-365 > BM516. The sequence continues at coordinate 2,970 of JAVVFP010000401.1, forward strand.
ATGGCCGATGACACGCGCAGCAGCGGGAAAATCCTCGAACACGGCGACAGCTGGCTGCGCCTCGAAGTGTACGTGCCGTCGAAACAGGACTTCCGCGAAGTGGTGCTGCAGAAAGATCAGATCGTGAGCGTGCATGACGTCATCAATGACATCGACGTCACGCAGGATTACAAATAGCGGATTTCAGATTTCAGATTTCAAATATCAGATTGAAAGAAGGAAAGAAGGAATGATGGAAACATGGGGTGATTGCCGGCTGTGTCGCAGAGTGCCTTTCATCGTGCTGCTTCTTTTCCTTTTGCCCGCGGTGGGGTGGGCGCAGCAGGAGGTGACGTTGCATGACGGAGTGAAGGTGCAGGGACGCATCACCGCGGTGGAGGGGGAGGTGGTGCAGATGGAGATCTTCGTCGAGAGCAGAAAGCAGTTCGCCGACATCACCTTCCGCG
>JAVVFP010000402.1:0-3403 GCA_032250495.1 Bacteroidota bacterium
TAGGAGTACTGCGACTGCCACAGGTCGAGCCAGCCGTCGCAGTTGAGGTCCGCCCAGGTCACGCCGGCGTTCATCTCGCGGAACTTCAGTCCCATCGCGTGATGCTGCTCGGAGAAGTCGTTGCCTCGCTCGTTGTGGAAAATCAGCGAGGGATTCGAGACGGCGCCGCGCCAGTCGGGATGGCCGAGGTTGCCGACGACCAGGTCGCTCCACCCGTCGTTGTCGAAGTCGCCCCAGTCGCTGCCCATGCCGTGGCCGAAGTACTGGGGAGCCGCCGTCGGGACGCCGCGCGCGCCGGTGGCCGCGCCGACTTCCGTGAACGTGCCGTCACCGTTGTTGCGGAAGAGCAGGTCGGGCGCGAGACGATAGGTCGAAACGAAGATGTCCGTCCAGCCGTCATTGTCGAAATCGCAGGCGCTCGCGCCCCAGCAGTCCATGTACGGTGCGGGTTCCGCGGCCGCGATGCCGCTCTGGCTGCTCACATCGGAGAAGGTGCCGTCCCCGTTATTCCTCCACAGCTTGTCCGGGAAGTACACTTCCTGGTTATTGACCGTGCGTCGCCCGTTGGCGATGAACAGGTCGGCGTATCCGTCGTTGTCGTAGTCGAGCCAGATCGGCGTGACGGTGGGCGCCGGATTCCTGATGCCGGAGGAGATGGTGACATCCTCGAAGCCGCCCTCGCCGTCGGCGCGATACAGCCTGTCGTTGTCCCCGCCCGAGACGATGTAGACGTCCTGCCAGCCGTCGTTATTGAAGTCGCCCCACACGGAATAGCCGCCGGCGAGTCCGAGGCCCGCGGTGACATCGCGGAAGCTGCCGTCCCCGTTGTTCTGGAAATAATTCGACCCGATGGCGACATCGTCCCACCCGTCCCTGTTCCAGTCCGCCACGGCGGCGATTGCCGCGTTGATGGGCGCGTCATTCTTCTGCAGTCCCGCCTCCGTCGCCACGTCGACCATGGTCGGCGTCGGAGGCTCTTCCGATCCGTTCCCTTCGGGGAAATCGTATTCCACCAGCGCCCGCACCATGAAGTCGTTGGTTGTCCGGAAATAGCGGCCGGGACCTCCCAGGCTGTTGTTCTGCGTCGGGTCCATGATGAAGGATGCGTACGGTGTCTTCTGCTCGTCACTGTCCACGGCAATCCACGGTCCGGCGGGTTTCTGCAGCCAGTGCTGCACGACGATGCGGTCGTAGCCGTCGCTGCGAAGGTTCCGGCCGCGCAGGTCGATCGTGTACCAGCCCTCGACCTTGTAGTCCACCACTACGGGCGGAATCAGCGTGTTGTACTCCCACACCCAGTGCGTCGGCGGTACCGCTCCTTCCGCGGCATCGCCGACGATGTACAGCGTGTCCTTCGCCGGACTGTTCCCCATGTAGTACACCTGCAGCTCGAGTACCCGGCAGGGACCGTCGAAGGAAAGGATGACGGATTCGTTCATGAAGGACGGTGCGTTGAAATACGCGCCGGCCGGTGTGCCGTTGTCGCGCTGGATGAGTACGGGCTGCGCGGACGCGGTGATGGTCAGCAGAAGGACGCTTGCGGTCAGGAGCAATTGTTTCATGGGGAGTTCCGGGAATGAAGTAACAGTATGCGGTACCCCTGATAATACGAAGGGAGAAGGCAAGTTTCAATGCGGCACGGCAGGCGCGGCCGCCAGGGAGCACAGTACGGCGACATCGGAGTATCATATTCCCTGATCCGGAAAAAAATGCTATGTTTGTTCAATGTTCTGCTTGAGCGCAATATTCTGCAAGCAATAAGGACCCATCATGGCTGCCTCCCCTTCCCCGACCCCACAGAAATCGGCTTCCTTCCCCGTCACGTTCTGGACCGCCAACCTGACAGAGCTTTTCGAGCGCGGTGCGTATTACGCGATGGCGAGCTTCGTCGTGCTCTACCTCGGTCAACTCGGACTGGGCGACTACTGGCCCAGTACGCTCAACGGCATTCTCTGGACGCTGGTGTACTTTCTCCCGATCCTCTCCGGCACCATCGCGGACCAGGTCGGCTTCAAGCGATCCCTGCTCGCGGCCTTCATCATGCTTTCGATCGGGTATTTCCTCATGGGATACCCCGTGTGGTTCGGCGGCGAAATTCTTCATGATCTCGTCGGCGACGAGGTGACCGCGGGAGCGGGTGTCATCGTTCCCGTGATGATCGGCATCCTCGTCATCGGCATGGGCGGGTCCATCATCAAACCCTGTATTTCCGGTACCGTGCAGAAAACCGCCGGCACGCGCGCAACACTGGCCTTCGGCATTTTCTACATGGTCATCAACATCGGTTCGCTGGTCGGACGCGGCATCAGCTACCTCGTACGTACGGAATACGACCTGAGCTTCATCTTCGCCGTCGCCGTCGGCTGCTCGGTCGTCGCGTTCTTCGTCGTACTGTTCATGTACCGCGACAGCGACGAGGATACGGCGGTGCGCCGCAGCCGCAAGGGACAGCGCAGCGTCGGACGCATCCTGCTCGACATGGTCCTGGTACTGAAAAATGTCCGCTTCGCTCTGTTCCTGGTCGTCTCCAGCGGCTTCTTCTTCATCTATTCGCAGGTGTACAACGTCATTCCCCTCTACCTGAAGAAAGTGGTGGAAACCGATCCGGCGGTGGATATCTATACCATGGCCAACCCGTTTACCATTGTCTTCTTCCAGCTGCTGATCACGAAAGTCTTCGGGAAAATGAAGCCGATCAACTCGATCATCGTCGGCATCGTCATCATCGGCGTCTCCATGCTGATCAACATCGTCCCGATCTATACCTCCGGCGGCGTCACCGCGGATATCTGGGACCTGCTTCCCATGGGCGCGCTGTTCGCCACGCTCACCGTCGCGATGATCGCCTTCGGCGAACTGTTCACCTCGGCGCGGACCTACGAGTATATCGGGGCACTCGCGCCCAAAGGACAGGAGGGACTGTTCCTCGGCTATGCCAATCTGCCGATGGCCATCGGCTCCCTGATAGGCGGTCCCGCAGGCGCAGCCATCTTCAATGAAATCATGTGCACCAATGCCGTCAAACTCGACAACGGCCTGCTGCAGCTCGATCCCACATGGAATACCATCGGGTGGGTGGTGCTGATGAGTATCGGACTCGTTTCCGCCCTCAGCATGTACCTCTACAACCAGTGGCTGAAAAAGGTGAAGGCGGCCTGATTCCTTCCCCGTCATTCGCTTTAAAAGGCGGTCGTCCCTGCGGGGAGGACCGCCTTTTCCATTTTTCATGTACTGATGCTTACCTGCACACATGCCGAATGCAGTTTTAACATATATTAAAATATAATTTTAACATATGTTAAAACTGCATGCCAGGGCTTGGAAAGCCGGAAGGCCCTGGTCAGAGCTGTTTGAACAGGGCGATGGCCTTGTCCTTTTGCTCGCCGTGATCGACGATGGGGTG
>JAVVFP010000403.1:0-3400 GCA_032250495.1 Bacteroidota bacterium
TTCCGCACATGAATTCGGGGAGCATTTCGATCCCGTCACTTCGCTGATTTCCGTGGACAACGGCGGGGTGTTCACCGGCATCCCGATGACCATGCACATTCCCCTGTCCGATCTGCAGGGACGCTTCCCCATGGCTTTCTATTATGATCGCGCGGCGGGAACGCTCGAGGCGATCACGCCCGTGGGACGAGGGGAGGATTATCTCGATGTCGCGGTGCGGCATTTCTCCGAGATCGTGGTTTCCGCCACGCAGATCGAGCTGCTGCGCGAGGGCGGCGGCTTTCATACGCTCTTCGATCCCGCCGCCAACGGCTGGTCCTTCGTCAACGACGGTACGTTTCCGGAGCACGACGGAATCTGTGCGGGGATGAGCATCGGTGCGGCGAGGTTCTACAGGAATTTCAAATCCTCTCCCGCGATTCGCGGACATTACGACAACGACTCCTACTGGTTCCGCACACCGAAAATCTGGCAGGACGACGCCACGGGACTGCGCTACTGCACGGAGTTGCAGAAACGTTTCATCACGGACAGCGATATCTGGACGCTGGATGGAAGATCCCCGCTCGATCCGATCTGGCAGCGCAGCGAAGAGGATCATTTCTGGAGCCTCTGCTACGCGCTGCTGGTCATCAACCAGCCGCAGTTCCTCTTCCTCGGAGTACGCAACGATCCCGCGGCGCCGATGCATGCCATCGTTGCCTATGCCTATGAAATCAACGGCAACAGCGCACGCCTGCTCGTCTACGATCCCAATTACCCGGCCAGGGAGGGCGCGATAACCTTCGATTTCAACACCGGAAAATTCCTGCCGTATACGTCCGCTTCCAATGCGACCGCCCTCTCCCGGGGCCACACTTTCGCCTTCGACGAAATCATCTTCATCCCGCTTTCCACAATCTGCGACACGGAAGCGCTCGACGGGATCTGGCAGAAGGTGCAGAACGGGACCATCGGGAAAGACGTCTTCCCGGCCTATGAGCTTTACGCGGTGCCCATCGACGACGAAAGTCTGCCGCGCGTCAAACTGCTCGACGGCGCGACCGGGAAAACCACCTTCCTGCCCTACAGGAATTTCCGCGTGGAGATCGAACCTGTGAACAAGACCCTGGAATACAGCATGGTGGCGTGGGTGGACCTTCCCGATATCGGTGAAGTCGAGAAACGGGATCCGCCGGGAGAATTGGCCATAGAGAAAACCGACAGGGAGAACCTGGTGGGAATACAGGTGAACGTCGCGCCCGGGTCGGGCGCGGATCCCGCATGGGCGGGCTTCCAGTGGTTCAAGCTCCGCCTGCAGTCGCTGTGGATAGAACCCGCCGACACCGCCATCGCACGTGGACAGGAGCTCGATCTCGTCGCACGCAGCAACGGTGCGGCTCCCGCGCAGGCCCGCTTCGAATGGGATTTCGGCGACGGCAATACCGAAACGGTCAACGGCGACAGCACGGTCGCGCATGTGTTCGAGGAAAGCGGCAGCTTCGAGGTGCGGGTGCGCTTGCTCGACGAAGGCACGGGCCGCGAAATCGGCAGCGCCACGGCCAACGTGCAGGTCACCGAGTTCCGCTCTGTCGCCATCTTCCTCCAGGGCATGGACACGCAACCGCCCAGCACCATCAAGGCGAACAACGGCGATGACATTCCCGCCATCGTCGTCTCGAGCAAAATAGGCAACGCTCCGGCACTGCGATGGAACGACCGCAGCTTCGAGGTGGACTACCGCTACACGCAGGTCGGTATCGAATATCATACGCGCATCAGCGGCACGGTCTCCGCCGAGGGGGGAAAAATCGAGCAGATTACGGGACTCACCGTCGGCAGCGGATACGACGGCGCGTGGACGTACAACGCAGCACTGACCATCACCGATTTCCCCATCACCGACGCCGGTCCCTACGCCGCCGTATACGGTGAACTCCGGGCCACGGCAGCACAGGCAAAACTGCAGAACGTCGCGTTTCGACAGACCTCCACCGACAGCGAGGGCAACACCACCGTGTTCGAACTCAGCAGCATCGACTGGAGCAGCCAGCAGACCACGCTGTCCGTGTATTTCTACCGCTGACCCGACCATACCATTTCCTCATCGTCCCCACGCTCATTTCCTCATCGTCCCCACGCTCTTCGTGGGGACGATGAGGAAATGTGAAAAATGAAAAGAAGGAAAAATGGGAACATGCTCCCCGGAACCTTCTTTCCTTCTTTCCTTCTTTCCTTCTTTCCTTCTTTCCTTCTTTCCTTTCTTTCACATCTGCCATCTGCAATCTGCCATCTGCATCCATTTGGTTCCGGCACCCCATTGTCTTAATTTTGCTGAGACATACCTTTTTAGATCAAGTACCATCCTGAAACGCCCCCATGTACGAATTCCTATTCAAACCTTTTGAGGAAATGACGCCCGAGGACTACGCGACCGTCGGGTTCAAGTCCGGTCTCGAAGTGCATCAGCAGCTGCTCACGCAGAGCAAGCTTTTCTGCCGCTGTCCGGCCGGACGCTACTCCACTGCCTACCATGCGGAAATCCTGCGCCACATGCGTCCCACGCTCTCGGAGCTGGGCGAGTACGACGGTACCGCGCTGATGGAGTTCAAGACCAAAAAGAACATCATCTACCGCGTGAACAAGGAGACCGTCTGCACCTATGAAATGGACGACACGCCGCCGTTCATGATGGACGACGAGGCCCTGGATATCGCCCTGGAAATTTCCATGCTCGCCAACCTGACGCTGGTCGACGAGGTGCATATCGCCCGCAAGCAATACCTCGACGGCAGCATTCCCACGGGCTTCCAGCGCACGGCGATCTGCGGCGTGCACGGATCGATTCCCTACGGCGACCGCGAGGTGTCGATGATTCAGCTCGGCATCGAGGAAGATTCCTGCCGCGAGATCAGCGACGCGGGTCATATGCGCATATACAATACCGACCGCCTGGGAATGCCGCTCATCGAGCTGGTGACCGGACCGGACATGCGCACGCCGCAGGAAGTGGCCGATGTGGGACAGATACTCCGCAAGATGATGCGCACGACGGGACGTGTCCGCCGCGGCATCGGCGCCACCCGCGCAGACACCAATGTCAGCGTCACCGGCGGCACACGCATCGAGATCAAGGGCGTTCCGAAAATCGGCATGATGCCGCTGCTCACCTACAACGAGGCACAGCGGCAGTGGAACCTGCTGCGCCTGCGCGAAGAACTCAAGCGCCGCGGCATTAGCGAGGAGTCCTTCACCTATGTTTCCACCGACATTACGCGCGTGCTGAAAAAGACACGCTTTACGCCCATCGCCAATGCGATGAAGGCAGGACACATGGTCGCTGGCGTCAAGCTGCCGGGCTGGGTGGACCTTCTGCGCTGGCAGACGCAGGAAAACACGGTGTTCTCCCGCGAGATCGCCG
>JAVVFP010000404.1:0-1730 GCA_032250495.1 Bacteroidota bacterium
CGCTGTTTTTCGAAGTACTCGTCACCGCGATACGCACCAGGAACCGCGCCCCGATGCGCAGTTACGCCCGCATGCTCGCCTACCACCGCCGGCGCCAGGGTTTCGCACGTGAACAGGTCGGCGCCGCGCTCACGACTTTCGGGCGCGTGATATTCGCGCGGCTGGAGACCGATGGAGTGGAAGGCATCACGACAGAGAATCTCAACGAGCATATCAATCTCAACCTGCAGCTCGCGCTCGATGAAATCGAGGAGGTGTACGAACAGCTGAATCGTGTCGGCGATCAGACCGCGCAGCGGGGGGAGGACGTCAACGTGTTTTCCGATGACCTGGAGATGCAGCGCATCGTCGACGAGCTGCACGACATCTGCCGCGAAGGCTGGGACTTTCGTCCCGGTGCCGCACGGTAGCACCCGTCGCGATGCGGGACTTCACCCGTGCGGGACTTCACCCGTGCAGCATTTCCGTTCGCCGGACGATGGCGCGGGCCATGCCGCGGAAGACGAGGACATGGGCCGGGTAGACGCCGTACCAGTAGAGCAATCCGAGAACGCCACGGGGATAGTAATGGGCGGTTTGGACGAGGCGCGAGCGGCCGTCCGGCGTTTCCTCGGCGCGGAATTCCAGCCAGGCGCGGCCCCAGACGCGCATTTCCGCCCGCAGAAGCAGGCGCTTCCCGTCCTCGATCTCCTCGACGCGCCAGAAATCCAGCGCCTCGCCGGGATGAAGGTCCTGCGGATGCCGCCGTCCGCGGCGCAGTCCGACACCGCCCAGCTGCTTGTCGACGAAGCCGCGCAGACGCCACAGCGCATTGGCGTAATACCACCCGTTGTCCCCGCCGATCGCGGAGAACACGGCGAAGAGCTCCTCGGCGCCTGCGCCGCATTCCAGGCGCTGCACGTCGCTGCGCAGATGCGAGGGATCGAGCGGCTGCGCGGCGGGGGGAGAACCGGCCGAGGTCCACGTGGTCTCCACTTCATAGGACTGCAGTTTACGCAGGGCGCGCCGCACCGCTTCCTCGAAGGGCATGGGCCGTATCGCGAAGAGCCGTGACGCGGCGTCGTTCTCGACGATTGTTTCCGATCGCACGCTCTCGATCAGGGAACGCGCGAGGAGAAAGGGGATGGGTGTGACGAGGTTGACCCAGTAGGAGGACAGCCGGGGCGTGAGTACGGGGACGGGAAGCACGGAGCGGCGCAGCCCGAGCACGCGTGCGACCGTCAGCATCATCTCCCTGTACGTCAGTACTTCGGGACCGCCGATGTCGATCACTTCTCCCGCGGTGTCCTCGCGCTCCACTCCTTCGAGGAGATACATGAGCAGGTCGGCGATGGCCAGCGGCTGTGTGCGGACGTTCACCCAGCGCGGCGTGATCATGACCGGGAGGCGGTTGACGAGGTGATGCATCATTTCGAAAGAGGCGCTGCCGGAGCCCACGATGACGGCGGCGCGAAACTCCGTGACGGGAATCCCGGAGCCGCGAAGGATGTCCCCTACTTCGTGACGGCTGCGCAGGTGCGGCGTCTGCTCGCTGCCGCGTTTTCCCAGGCCCCCGAGGTAGATGATGCGGCGCACCCCGGCCTCACGCGCGGCGCGCGCCACGTTCTCGGCGCCTTCGCGGTCGCGCTGCTCGAAATCTTCTCCGCCGCCGGACATTGAATGCACGAGGTAGAGGAGGATGTCGATGTCGCGGAAGGCGGGAGGGAGCGACTCCTTTTCGAGCACATCTC
>JAVVFP010000404.1:1740-3396 GCA_032250495.1 Bacteroidota bacterium
TCCCGCGACGACCTCCGCGGCCGCTGCGTCGCGGGCGGGGATTTTTCGCGGACTGCGTACCATGCAGCGCACCGAATGTCCCCGCTGCAGGAGCCGGGGAAGGAGGCGGCCGCCGATGTATCCGGTCGCACCGAGAAGGAGAATATGTGCCATGAGAACGCTCCGCTTGTTGCATCAGTAAGTACAACAGGCCGGATGGGAAAATGATTACAGTGGGATGGAAAGAAGAACGCCCCCCGGTTTCGATGTCGGAGGGCGTGCGTGCGGGGGGGATGACGCGGCGGTTACTCGTAGAACATCGCGATGCGCGGGGGCTGCGCGCCGGTTTTCCAGATCCGGCCGCCGAGCTGCCCCGGGATGGGACGGTAGTAGATATCCATGGCGCCGATATTCTGCACGTCCTCATGCGAGACCAGGCTGCCGACGATGATGACATTGCCGCTGCCGAAGAAGCCGCCGCCGCAGACGATGTTGGCGTTGATTTTCGCATCCTCCGCGAAGACGTTTCCGCGGACGACGATCAGGAGATGCTCGCTGTCCTCGCGCAGCAGGTGCCGTGCTTCCTTCCCGTAGAGGCGCAGGTCGCCTTCGACCAGGAGCACGCCGTTGCCCCGGACGTTCGCGCGCAGATTGCAATGTCCCCTGATGAGCCAGATTCCCGGCTCTTCGCCGCTGCCGAGGTTGACGTCGCCGCGCAGGGTGGTACTCGATGCGTAGGTGCGCGTCGCGATGCGCTGCCAGTGCATGGGATCGAGTGCGGGCATTTCGATGCTCGGATGACGATAGACACCGCTGCCGCCTTCGTTGCGATTGGGGATGAACACGGTGGCGACCGATCCATTCTCGGCGCTGATGCCGGCGGAATACGTGCCGAATCCCTGCACCACACCGCTGCGGCTGACGCCGAGATAGCCGTTGGTGTGTATGTTCGTGTTCCGCAGCAGGCTCGCATGGTCCTGCACCAGTATCTGATCGTCGACGAACAGGCGTCGGCCGGTGTACAGCGCGTAGCGGAGGGCGTTCGGCAGCGCGCCGTCGCGGGGACGGTCGATGATGGCCTGCACGGTGACCTCCTCGTTGTCGACCAGGGCGCGGGAGGTGACGAAGCGCGCGTTTTCCAGCGTCTCGTCGATCGCGCACGGATCATGGTAACGGGTCGGTGCCGCATAGAGGTCTATGCCCGGCAGGTCGAGACGCGTCGGTACCTCCGCGCTGGCCCAGCTGCCGTCCTCCTCGAGGCGGGCCATGGCGTATTCCACGCCGCTGACGGCGAGCTCCCGGGCCTGGATTTCGGAACTGTTCAAAAAGGCGTCGATCTCCCTGACGGGATTCTCACCGAAAATGTCGAAGGTGGTAAGGACCGTGGTTGCGATCAGTCCCAGCAGTATGGTTGTGAGGATTTTGTCCACGGGAACACCTGTGTTAGGTTTCGGGGCCATTCGAGCCGACACGTTCGGAGCACCTTCGCCGGCCGGTGCCGGTGCGGGACGCTCCCGCGCATGGGAAGCGCTTCCCTGGTGTCATTGCCTGCAAAGTAGCATCGCAACCTTACACGGGACTGAATCGGGTATTACAGTTTCCTGAATCCCCGCCGCTCAATCCTCCAGCGTGGCGAGATTGCCGGGATCCTCACCCAGCGCACGCGCGCGCAGCACC
>JAVVFP010000405.1:0-3390 GCA_032250495.1 Bacteroidota bacterium
ATGCCCGACCGCGCAGTTCTATGTTTCCATCTTTCCTTCATTCCTCCTTTCCATCTGCAATTCGAAATCTGAAATCCGGAATATTAAAACCGCACACCGACACCACCCGTCAGAAACGCCCCGTCGATCTGGTGATCGTCGTAGCTCCAGAGCGGGTAGCGCGGGGTGATTTCGAGGAAGAAGCGTGACCGGAGATAGACGCGCACGGCGAGACCGACTTCGGCGCGCAGTGCGAGGCCGGAGTAGGCGCCGAAGCTGCCTTCGAACAGCGGTCCCGTGGTCAGCCACTCGCTGAGCGCGAATTCCAGCGCGGGGGCGTAGCGAAAGGTCAGTCCCTCCCCCAGGATCTGCAGGGAGATGACGTGCGTGTATCCGCTGATTTCCCCGCCGTGCGCAAGGTGATTTTCGACAAGAAAGCCCCAGTCGGGATCCTCGGTGCCGCTGTACTCGGGAAAGCGGCCGGAAGCGGGATAGAAAAACGAGCGTCGGCTCATAGCCGCGCCCAGCACCCAGCGCATGCGGATTTTGCTCCCGTATACGTCGACCATGGCCGCAAAAACGAGGGTCTCATCTTCCAGCGAACCCGACCCGCGTTTGCGGAGGTCGTAGCGCAGCAGCGGTCCCACGGCCAGGTCGTCTTTGACGATGAAAGTGGCGTGTGCGTAATACGAGGCAAGCGCATCTCCTGTCACGCGGTGCAGCTTGTCCTCACCGCGCCGCAGTCCCGCGACGAACTCCGTGCGCGGCACGGTGGCACGGACGGCCTCGAGCACGTAGCGTCCGGAAAAGGGAATGTCACGCAGGCTGTATTGCGCGCTTACCCCTGCGAACCACTCCTCCCCCGCGGCATACCGCCCGTCCGCCTCCACGCTCGTCCGGTACATGGAGGGCTGCGCGATGAGGGGGATGGCAGTAAGAAAAAGGAGAAGGACAACGCACGATGCGGTCTTTCCGTATTTCCTTCTTTCCCATCTGCAATCTGCCATCTGTAATCTGAAATATTAAAACCGAACCCCGAGCCGGCTCTGCAGCAATATCTCCATGCGATCGCGGCCGTCGGAATGGTCACTGGAGTAGATCTGCGGTTCGAGCTGCAGCATGAGCATGGGCACGATGTACCAGCGGAAGGCCAGGCCGTAGCTGCTGAAGCTGCTTTCGGTGCCGTAGGTTCCGCCGATGCTGCGGAAGCGCATCATGGGCGCGAAGGTGATGTCGGGATTGCCGGCGAACTCGAGGTACTGCACGAAATCGACGATGAAAAACTCGGCGTCGAAATACTGCACTTCCATTTCGTGCGCGTACGCGTTTTTCCCGAACACGAGATCCAGCGCATGCGAAAAGTACAGCATGTTCCGGGTGTCATAGGTGAAACGCTCGGTAGGACCGTCGTCGAGGATCATGAAATCCCTGTCGAAGTCCACGCTGCCGCCGCCGAGTTTCTCGCGCAGGTGCACGCGGCGGGAAGGATGGAGATCCACCACCGCGGCGAAAATTTTCCCGCTCTCGTATTCGGTTTTGGAGTCGCTCCCGAATTGCAGGTCCGGCTTCCAGTCGAAGACGTCAACCATGCCGCCGATGCCGACGGATTCGGTGAGCAGCACCGCGCCCTCGACGCGCGCGGCCACGCCGCGGCTGTAGCCGTAATGGGATTCCCGTATGGGACCGTACTCGCCGTGCAGTCCGAGCCAGGACTGCGGGATGATGCGCTTTCCGGGCACGCTGCCGTAGAGGTGATCGTGGCGCAAGGGACGAAAGACGTACAGCGCCTCCGCACCTGATATCCAGGTCCGACCCGGCACCTGGGAAACGTCCACCAGCATCTCGCTGTGATAGGCGCGCGGGTCGCTTTCGGTATCCCAGTACGGCGCCTGCGCGGGCAGACGCCGCGGCAGCGGCGAGCGCAGAAGGGCGGAATACTCTTCCCCGGCAGGGACAGACTCCGGATACGCGCGACGCATGTCCGCGACCGTCGCGTCGTGCGTCCGGCGGCGCACGTCGGCATCGCCGTCGAGCAGGGCCGCCGTCACGTCGCGTCCGCTCGCGCGCGATTCCACGCGGAAGATTTCCGCGCGGCGCAGCGTCGTGGTGACATAGTCCTCCCTGCTCGGGACATAGACTTCCACGGTCACCACTGCACCGGCAGCATCGATGATCAGTCCCTCGAAACTCCTGCCGTCCTGCAGCGTGATGTCATACTGCGCGGAAACCGGAGTTGCGTTTAGCAGGAGAAGAATGAGGAGAATGCACGCAGAGCGTGAGGACGATGACGGGATCTTTCCTTCATTCCATTTTTCCATCATTCCGTCTTTCCCATATGGCATCTGCAATTTGTGATCTGCAATCTTCAATGTCTGATCAAAATCTCATCGCAAAGCGCACATCGAGTATGACATCCACATCGTCCTCGAAGAAGTCGTCACCAAGGGAGAGCTGCGGCGAGAAATGCAGCAGCGTTTTCGGCGTGAGGTACCAGCGCAGTCCGAAGCCGATGGATGTGTTGGTGTAAGTGTTGTCGAAGACTCCCCGCATCGCCTGGAAGCGCAGCAGGGGTGCGTAGGTGAAGCGCGGACTCGACCCGAGCTCCAGTTCGTTGATGAAGTCGAGGTCCATCCAGTTCCCCTGCCTGTAGCGCAGGATGAGCGTGTGCGCGTAGGCGTTGCGGCCGAAGAGCACGCCGAACTGATGTTCGATGTGCAGGATGCGCGCGGAGCTGGAAATGTCGTCGTAGTAATCGTTCAGATAGCGGTCGTAATCGATCGTGGATTCCTGGTAGCCGACGGCGACGATTTCCCGCAGGTAGCTGCGCGACGAAGGGTAGAAATCCAGCAGCATGCCGTAAAGCCAGAGATCAATGCGGGAATAGGTGCCATAGCTGTACATGCTGCCACGGTCCATTTCGCTGTGCGCGTGCATGAGGATGCCGCCGAGGCCGACGTCGTCCGAGATCAGGACCGCCCCCTCCCAGCGCTGACCGTATGCACTGTAGCTGTCGGGTGCGTTGTCGGGATAGGGACCGATCTGGCCGCGTCCGGCGAGCCAGGACTGCGGGGCGACGCGTTTCGACACCTCGGTGGCGTGCTGCGCGTCGTGCCGCGTGTCGCGGAAGCGGTGGATGACGTCGATACCGGTCCACCACTGTATGTCCGGCACCACTTCGACGGTCACGCCGACCTCCGTCCGGTAGACGGGATCTTCGTCCGGCGGCCATACCGCATCGCCGTATGCGCCGCGCTGCAGCATCGGGGAGGATTCCTCATCCGCACGGTTGGCGTCCTGCACCGGTGCGGGGACACGCTCCCCGGACATGCGACGGGACTCCTCCGCCGGATCCGCCACAGGACGCGAAGGACGGCCGAGCGGCGCACGGCTTCCAGCGGCGCCTCCTGCAGC
>JAVVFP010000406.1:0-3388 GCA_032250495.1 Bacteroidota bacterium
AAATCGGTGTTCATTCAGGGATTTCAAAAACTTCGTGCCGTGGACGAGGGAGCGCTGGCAAGTTTCGCCGGCGATTTCCTGCTCGAACAGGATTTCACGCGCAATAAAAAGTTGCTGGCCGATGCCGCGGCCGCCATGTCGCTGCGCTCGGGGACGGCGATATACGACGCCATCGTCACCGCATCGGACTACCTCGAACAGAAGGACGGCAAGAAGGTCATCATCCTTCTCACCGACGGTGTCGACAACCGTTCCCACCATACGCGGGAGCAGGCCATCGACATCGCATGGACGCGGGGTGTGCCGGTATACCCGATCGGACTCGGTTTCTATCCCGACCCCAGCGACCCGTTCCGCCAGGATATGGATACGCTCCGGCGCATTGCGCAGGGTACGGCAGGCAAAGCCTTTTTCGCCCCCACCAGCGAAGATCTCGAAGCCATTTTTTCCGATATCATCGAGAGCATTTACTCGATCGGCTGCGTGCTCCGTTACAACACGGAGGATACCTGCCGCGACGGCGCAACGCGTGTCATCGACGTGCAGGCCGACGTGCGGGACGTGGTGATACGGCAGCAGTTCAGTTACACGTTGCAGGATCTGCGCTCCCGCCTGCATGTATCGCTTGGCTTTCCGGCGGCGACGCTGCTGTCAGGGGACACCTACACTATCCCTGTCGTCGCGGAGGGGGAAGTCCGCGCCGGCGAAGCGACGTCCTTTCTGAGCGTCCTGCGCTATGACCCGGCCGTTGCGGAGTTCTCGGGACTCGTGGACAACGGCGGGGTGTTCGATGTGCGCGACCTCAGCGTGATCGAGCCTGTGCCGGGAGAACTGCACATCGCGGCTTCGAATGCGATGCCGCGGCGCGGGGTGCCGTACGGGACCGCGGACGAGCTCTTCGCCCTCGACCTGCAGGTACTGCATCGGCTCATGATCGACACGACGTACTTCGACCTGTCCTTCTCCTCTATGCAGCAGACCTGCCAGGTGCTGGCCGAAGGAGCCGGATCGACCATCATCATCCACGGCTGTCCCGCCGAAGTGCTGCTGGGCTTCGACACCACCGTCGTCGCGGCGGCGGATGCGATCGTGGAAGTCCCGATACTGCTCGAAGCGCGGCTCGATCCCGTGCAGCAGCTATCTTTCGACTTCGACATTTCCTACGACGCAGGCGTGTTCACCTATGTCGATTTCATCACGGAAAACTCCGTGATTGAAGGACTCGACGTCACGGTGAGTGAGCGGGGAAGCGTGCTGCAGATACGCGGAGCAGGCGGCAGACCCTCCGTCGACCGCAGCCTGTTCCTGCTGCTCCGCTTCCGCTCCGCAGAACTGAAGAATGCGCAGCCGGTCTCCTTCGTCCTTCAAAACGCGCGGATTGCGCAGGAAGCACCCGGCCTGGGCGTTGCGACATGCACACCGGCCATCAGACTGTACGGCGCCTCGCTTTATGCAGACGGCATCTGCCGTCCACTGCTCCGGCGTCGTTCCGGTGTCGTCCTCGAAACGAGTCGCCCGAATCCCGTGATCGCCGGACAGGCGTCGGCCGAACTCGTATTCAGCGTCGACACCGATCAGCAGCTGCGGCTCGAAATCATCGACGAGTTCGGTCGACGGCGTGCGATACTCGCGGAGGGACACTATACGGCCGGACGATACACCGCGACCTGGGATCCGGGATCACTGTCCAGCGGCATCTATCTCGCCGTCCTGACCGCGGGAGGGGAAGTGCGAACACAGAAAATTCTCCTTACGAGGTGATCCCGTGCGCCACCGGGTATGCATACTCCTCCTGATGCTGCTCCCTGGAGGAGCGTTGGCGCAGACGACGCCGGGCGTCACGATACATGAAATCGACCTGACGCAATTTCCGACCGTACAGCTCAAGCTGAACATCGTCACGCCCCTTGGCGGTAGCCTGGAGGTTTCCGCGCAGAACGCCCAGCTGAGCGAGAACGGCATTCCGCAGCGCGTGGACTATTTCGAGTGTCCCAGGGACAGCAGTGTGCGTCTCTCCGTCGCCATTCTCCTGGATCGCTCGGCGAGCATGGCGCGGGATGCGAACAATGAGGAGGATGACGACAGCACGAAAATCAGGGCCGCGAAAGCGGCGATCGGGGCCTTTCTCGATCGCATCGACACACGGGATGAAGCGGCCATTTTCAGTTTCACCACCGTCGGTTTTTTCCTCAACCATGTCTTTACCGTCGAGCATGACTTCAGCTCCGACGTCGCAGCACTCAAACGCGCGCTTGTGCCGATCGTGGCGCGGGGAGGGACGCGCATGTGGGATGCCGTGCTCGACGCGGTGGAACTGCTGAAGCTGCGTGCAGGACGAAAGGTGCTCATCCTTGTCACGGACGGAAACGACCGCAGCTTTTTCAATTCCCGCGACGCCGCCATACGCGCCGCCGTGGACGAGGGCGTCCCGGTGTACACGATAGGGATCGGCGAGGATGTCGATGCCGGCGCGCTCTCCGGGCTGGCAAGCGCGACGGGGGGACGGTTCTTCAGCAGTCCCACACCGTCGATGCTGAACACGATATTTGCGCAGCTGGGAGCGGAACTGCTCAGCGACGACTGTGTGCTGCGCTACGTCTCCTCGAATCCCTGCCTCGACGGGAGCAGGAGGGATATGGAACTGACGCTCACCGGACTCGGATTCGCCGCTGAAGCCGACAGCTTCTACACCGTGGCGCGCAGACTCAATCCCGTCACGCTTTCTGCCGGAAGCGGCCGCCGCGTGATGTCGGGCGACACCCTGGTCATGCCCGTCTCCGTAATGGAGCAGTTCTCGACATCACAGCCCCTCTCGTACGCGATGACAGTCACCTATGACGCATCCCTCATGCGTTTTGTCGATCTGAACGTGCAGGGAACAATGTCCGCCGGAAGACTCGTCGATGTGCAGGAGCCCGTTCCCGGTACGCTGCGCATCGCGCTGCGACAGCAGCTGCCTTCGTATCCGTCAGGGACGCTGTTCGAGTTGCTGTTTGCGTCCTTTCGCCGGAGCGGGGACGTGGAAACGCGTGTGGAAATCAGCGACGCGGAAGTGACAACACTTTGTCCGATGGACGTGCGAAGCACGGGCGCTGCACTGCGCATCACCGCCTGCGAGGAGCGATTCCGCATGGAAACCGGGACCTTCGTCGTCAGCGACGGCGGCACGGTGGACATACCGGTGTCGCTGCGGCCAGGATTGCTCCCCGGAGCGTCGTACACCTTCCGGATGACACTGGCCGATGCGCCGGAGGGTTTGCAGTTCGAGGACATTCTGACGGCAGGGACGCTGGCGGAGGCCGCCGATCTGCTCCTGTCGCCGACACCGGCACGCGGCGTGGACATCTCCCTGACGCTCACGGGAAGCGGGGAAGGGGACAGTACGCTG
>JAVVFP010000407.1:0-3383 GCA_032250495.1 Bacteroidota bacterium
CGCGACCGGGAAATCGTCAGCCAGCTCTTCCGCACCTCGCTCTCCGGCACGCGCATTTCCCGCGTGGCGCTGCCGCGCTACCAGGGACGCGGCGACATCCTGCGCTGGATACTGCTGGAAAACGTCCCTGGAAGTTTCCCCTACACCGGCGGCGTGTTTCCCTTCAAGCGCGAAGGCGAGGATCCCACGCGCATGTTCGCCGGCGAGGGCACGCCCGAGCGCACCAACCGGCGCTTCCACTACGTGTCTGAAGGACTCCCCGCCGCGCGTCTTTCCACCGCCTTCGATTCGGTGACGCTCTACGGGGAGGATCCCGATGAGCGACCGGACATCTACGGAAAGATCGGCAACTCGGGCGTGAGCATCTGCACGCTCGACGACATGAAAAAGCTGTACTGCGGTTTCGACCTGACATCGCCGACGACCTCGGTGTCGATGACCATCAACGGTCCCGCTCCCATGATACTGGCCATGTTCATGAACACCGCCATCGATCAGCAGATCGAACGCTGGCTGGTCGAGAACGGGCAGTTCGCCGAAGCGCAGAAGTCCATCGACGCGCATTACGAAAAGCTGGGAATGGCGCGTCCCGTGTACGCGGGGGTAAAGGACGCCGCGGCCATGCTCGCCGAACTCGACGATGCCGCGCAGTTCGAAAAGGGGGGCAGCGTGCACCGCTTCTACGGACTCGGCACGCTGGGCGTGTGCGGGGATTTCTTCGTGGGCGAAGGACTGCTGCCGCAGGAGGAATACGACCGCATCCGCGCCGCAACCATGTCCTCGGTGCGCGGAACGGTGCAGGCGGACATTCTCAAGGAGGACCAGGCGCAGAACACTTGCATTTTCTCGACGGAATTCGCCCTGCGCATGATGGGCGACATACAGCAGAACTTTGTGCGCAACCGCGTGCGCAACTATTACTCGGTGTCCATCAGCGGCTATCACATCGCCGAGGCGGGCGCCAATCCCATCACGCAGCTGGCCTTCACGCTCGCGAACGGCTTCACTTACGTCGAGTATTACCTCTCGCGCGGTATGCATATCGACGAGTTCGCCCCCAACCTCTCGTATTTCTTCTCCAACGGCATCGATGCCGAATACGCGGTGATCGGCCGCGTGGCGCGGCGCATTTGGTCGGTGGCCATGAAGCGGCTTTACGCCGGCAACGACCGCTCGCAGAAACTGAAATACCATATTCAGACCAGCGGTCGCAGCCTGCATGCCATGGAAATCGATTTCAACGACATCCGCACGACGCTGCAGGCACTGTACGCCATTTACGACAACTGCAACTCGCTGCACACCAACGCCTACGACGAGGCCATCACCACGCCGACAGAGGAGAGCGTGCGCCGCGCCCTGGCGATACAGATGATCATCAACCACGAGATGGGACTCGCGAAGAATGAGAACCCGCTTCAGGGATCCTTCATCATCGAGGAACTGACCGACCTGGTCGAAGAGGCCGTGCTGACGGAGTTCCGCCGCATCTCCGACCGCGGCGGCGTGCTGGGCGCCATGGAAACCATGTATCAGCGCGGGAAAATACAGGAAGAGTCCATGACCTACGAGCACAAAAAGCACACCGGCGAACTGCCCATCATCGGCGTCAACACCTTCCTGCGTCCCGAACACCAGCGTTCCGGCGAAGGTCGTGCCATCGAGCTCATCCGCTCCACCGAGGAGGAGAAAAAGCAGCAGATCGCGAACCTGCGCGCCTTCCAGCAGCGCAATGCCGAGGCCGGAAGCGCGGCTCTCGCCGCCGTGCAGCACATCGCCCAGGAGCATGAGAACATCTTCGACCAGCTGCTCGAATGCGTCAAGTACGCCTCGCTCGGACAGATCTCCGCCGCGCTCTACGAGGTGGGGGGGCAGTACCGGCGGAACATGTGAATCGACATCGTGGGCATCGTCCTCACGCTCTGCGTGGGGACGCCATTCCGGAGCGCTCTGCGCTCATTCGGCTGATGGAAAGATTGGAAAGAAGGAAAAATGGAACGCACATACATCAACATGCATGACGACAGACGGGTAGCAGCATGAACATTTTATTTACCGGTCCTGCGGGACTGATCAGCGAATGGCTGGAAGTATGCAGTGCGCATGAATGCGTCGTGTATGCGCGCGGCGTGAAGAAGAAGCTGGGCGAGGACGTGCAGCTCGTGCACGCGCTCGACGAAGCGCCGCAGGTGGACCTGGTGATCGACCTGCATGTGCGCAACTCGAAGAACCGACGCATTATCCTGAGCGATATCATCGCCGACGTGAGCCAGGACGCGCCCATACTCTGCAACACGGTGTCCACCACCGCCACCGAACTCGCCTCGCGCGTAGGAGCGATGGACCGCATCGTGGGACTGGCGGCGCTGCCGGGACTGATCGCTTCGGACGTGGTGGAGATCTGTTTTCCCTACGGCGCGAAGCACGGGCAGCAGGAAATCCTGACCGATTTCATCGCCGGACTCGGCAAGCGCATGGAGGTGGTGCGCGACGAGGTGGGACTGGTCACGCCGCGCATGCTGGCGGTGATGATCAACGAGGCCGTGCTGATCTGTCAGCAGGACCTGACGGGACAGGAGGCCATCGACGCGCTGATGAATGTCGCGATGCGAGATCGGGGACCGCTGTCCTGGGGACACCGCATCGGCTGGCGACACCTGTACACCATTCTCAGTGCAATGCACGAAGAACTCGGTGGCGAACGTTACCGTCCCGCACCTCTGCTCAAGAAAATGGCAATGATCGAATGAAATATATTTCCCTCCCCGTCCTTACAATACTGCTCACTCTCGCCTGTGCCACGCCCGCGGCGGCGCAGGACGATATGACAACCGACATCCTTCGCAACGAGGAGTGGATCAGCACCGGTCCGGCCGTCGGTCCCATCGCCACCTGGCACAATTTCCGTCAGGACAAAAGTGCCGTCGACGTGCTTCCGGGCGCGTACGCGACCTGGGACCTGATGCTCGCCCAGCCCTTCCCGCGCTGGTACGTCCTGTTTCGTCCCGGAGTGAGCGTGCTGTATCCCACGGCCATGATAGACGCCGTGCTGCGTCTCAGGCTGCCGATCCCCTTCGCCGTTTTCGGGGGAGTGAGCGTCGATCCGACATGGACGCGCGATTTCCCCGAGGACAGCGAGCGCCCCGAATTCCAGTACGACCGCATTCTCGACCGCTTCGGACAGCGCAGCTTCGGCCTGATCGGCGCGCATTACGTCACTTCCTTTGCATTCTACGAGCTGCAGTACCGCATACAGCTCGAAGAAGGTGTCGACGCCTACTACAAGAAAGACGATGCCAGTCCGCTCTCGTACACCGGCACGCGGCGGTATTTCCTGCTTTCCTTCGGCATGGGGATCAGGTTGTAGATGTCAGATGCCAGAT